>JACQHO010000157.1 GCA_016198945.1 Nitrospirota bacterium
ACCCCCATGAGGTCGTACACCTCGCGTTCCAGAAAACCGGCCGCGCGCCAGACCGGGTAAACCGAATCGATCTCGCATGGATCCTCCCGGAGAGCGGTCTTCAGGCGAAGCCGGTGGCGCTTCTTGATCGAGTTTAATTGATAAACCACCTCGAACCGCTCGCCTCCGGATCCTCCGCCTTCGGCGGATGAGGCGGAGGTCCGGTCGGGATGATCC
Organism: Nitrospirota bacterium; assembly: GCA_016198945.1. Taxonomy (GTDB): domain Bacteria; phylum Nitrospirota; class Nitrospiria; order JACQBZ01; family JACQBZ01; genus JACQFA01. The sequence continues at coordinate 217 of JACQHO010000157.1, forward strand.
ACCGAAAAAACGTCCGAGAGATGGTCAAAGGCCGTCTCGGGATCGTCCCGGAGAAATCGTGCGATCTCAACGATGCGACCCGGCTTCACGACCACGGTCCAGTCGTTCCGGAACTCATTCGCCCCGATGAACTCCGTGGGAAACATCTCCTGAACCTTCTGCGCGATTTCCTGAGTCATGACGTCAATGGGTCTCTACTTTACAAAAACCTTCTCATGCCGGATCTTTTCCTGAAGAAGCATCAATCCCTGCAGCAGGGCCTCCGGCCGGGGCGGACAACCCGGAACGTAGACATCCACCGGGACGATCTGATCCACGCCCTGAACGACGCTGTAACTGTTGTAATGGTTCCCCGATGTGGCGCAGGAGCCCATCGCGATCACGTAACGCGGCTCGGGCATCTGGTCGTAAATCCGGCGGATGACGGGGGCCATCTTACGGCAGACCGTCCCGGCCACGATCATGAGATCCGACTGCCGCGGCGAGGCGCGAAAAACGCCCGCCCCGAACCGGTCGATGTCGTACCGGGATGAAACGGTCGCGATCATCTCGATCGCGCAGCAGGCCAGTCCGAAGGTCATCGGCCACAAGGACGATTTCCGCGCCCAGCTGATCACGGAATCGACCGAGGTCGTAAGAACATTGGCCTCAAGCTGACGGTCGATCAATCCCATTCCAGGGCCCCCTTTTTCCAGGCATAGAAATAGCCAACCAGGAGCACCGCGATAAACAGGACCATCTCAACCAACCCGTACAGCCCGAGTTTGCCGTAGACCACGGCCCAGGGATAGAGGAAGACCGTTTCGATATCGAAGATCACAAAGATCATCGCGATGATGTAGTAGCGAAGCGGAAAGGGAATGCGGGCGTCCGAAAAGGGGATGCTGCCGCTTTCATAGGTCGTGAGTTTGGCTTTATACACCCGGCTCGGCCGGAGGAGGTTGCCGAGCAGAAGCGTCACGCCCCCGAACGCGAGCGCGATCGCGATAAAGATCAGAATCGGCAGATAATTGATCGGGACAAAACTTCCTGGCACCGCCTAACCCCCTTGACTTATCTGAATTTTTCCTGACTCTTCGCGCCCATGAGGACAGTATAAAACAGGATGGGAGCTTAAACAAGAGGGTTTATATTAAGAAATCAGGACGATATTGTCAAGGGAGAAGGAGGCAACAGAACGGTCGACCCAGCGCCGCTTCCAGCGCTTTTAGTAATTCGGCGTTGTCACCCACATATAACACGAGGAGTTTTCCCTTCTTGTAAAAATGCGGCGGGCCTATCCAATGGATCTTGCTTGTCCCGACTGCGCTGCCGTCGGGTGAAACCAGAGCAGCCTCTGCATCCGCTGCCGCAGCATCAATGTATTGAAAAACCTGTACATCTTCGCCGCTGACTTTGATCATCCTTCCTTCAATAGAAAAGAAAGGTTGCTCTACTTCTCCTTCCGGCTCCACACTCACTCCTGCCGTACGCAAGTTGTCTATTAGACTTACGTAGTCCATCACCGGTCCACCGTGCGATTGGCTTTGTTGCGGCGGGTTGGATAATGATAAGGTTTCACCGCCTGCGGTGGAACCGGCGGCAACCAGAAAAAAAACCCCGACTGCAAAAGCAGAAGGGGCGAGGCCCAAGCCTCGCCCCTTACAAACAACAGACTCACACCTGTCTTGATTAATGGTCATACCGATGATCGCAGGCGGGGCAGTTGGCTGCCGCTTCGATCGTCCAGTAGACATGGGTTATTGTCTGAGATCCGTTCGGGTGAAACTTCTCGTAAGTGGAACTGCGGCCGTTTGCAGACTGGCTCATGAGCTGGCCCCAGCTACCGGGGTCGTTCGTAACGTCTGAAGCCGACGCGGCCAAAGCGTTCATCGCAGCGACGGTAGTCGTGCTGTCGAGATGCGCGTCATAGATAAGATTCAACTCCTCGAAGTCGTGCGCGTTCGGTTTGGTGGAAAGCGCGCTGCCGGCGTTCGCGCCGGTGTTTGAGAAGTAGTCCATGCAGCTGTCTTGCGAGCTGCCGTCGGTGGACTGGTGGTCGAGTCCGAACGTATGGGCGACCTCCTGACACATCACGTGCAGCTTCTCGTTTGGATTGTTGTACGTGGGCTTGGTGAAGTACGTGTCGTTCACCTTGGCCAGGCCCTGCGTGATGTGCGTGCCGCCGGTGATGTTGATTGAGGCCAGCCCGAGCCAGCCATTATTGCCGTAGGCGCCATTGCAGACCTGCGTGGTTCCGGCAACCATTGGGCAGCGCCTTTTGGACGAGGAGCCGCTCACGATTGCGGTCAGCAACGGGGAGGTGGTCCCGAACGTGTCCGGGCTGTTCCAGTCCTGCGAGGTTTGCGCGAGCATGGACTGCCAGTCGGCGCTTGTCAGGTTATTACCGAGCTTCAAGGTGAACGGATTGGCTGTGCGCGCCCAATGGTAACCGTTCCACGAATGATCCGCATAGGTGAGGGATGGGAGCGCGGCCAAGGCCAATAAAACAAGCAGTAGCTTTATGTTCTTCATGGTTTTCATACCTGTCTCCTTTTCAATAAACATCGCGATGAGCTCCCTTCGCCGCCTAAAAACGGTTTCATATTAACAGTCAACCGGCCCTCGGTCAAGATAAACTGTTCTCAAATGGCACAACCGAATCAAAGCGACAGACGGCGGAGGCGGAGGGCGTTGGTGATGACCGAGACCGAGCTGAAGCTCATCGCGGCCGCGGCGATCATCGGGCTGAGCAACAGTCCGAAGGCCGGATACAGAACGCCGGCCGCGATCGGGACTCCGAGAACATTATAAATAAAGGCAAAGAAAAGGTTCTGGCGGATATTTTTCATCGTGCCGCGGGAAAGACGGATCGCGCGGACGATCCCCCGCAGATCACCCTTCACCAGCGTCACCCCGGCGGACTCAATCGCGACATCCGTGCCGGTGCCCATCGCGATCCCGACACGCGCCTGGGCCAGCGCCGGAGCGTCGTTGATCCCGTCCCCGGCCATCGCGACGGCTCGTCCGGAAGACTCCAGACGCTTGATCGCGGCGGCCTTTTGATCCGGCAACACCTCGGCCACGACCTCATCCAGTCCCAGCTTCCGTGCCACGGCCTCGGCCGTCGTCCGATTGTCCCCGGTCAGCATCACGGTCCGGATACCAAAACGTTTCAGCGCCGCGATCGCCTCGGGCGTGGATGATTTGATCGGATCCGAAACGCCGAGCAGTCCCGCAGACCGGCGACCGACCGCAAGCCAGATCACGGTCTGCCCCTCCTTCCGCAGAAGTTCGGACCGGCCGGGCAGCTCACCGGGCGCTATCCCCATCTCGTCAAACAGCGCGCGATTGCCGAGCGCGATCTCGCGGCCGCCGATCTTTCCGACCACGCCCTTCCCCGTGACCGACCGAAAATCCTGGGGCGATTCGAGCGCAATGGCCTTCTCCTGTGCGCCGGCGACGATCGCGCCGGCCAGTGGATGCTCGCTGCCCCGTTCGAGCCCTGCGGCCAAGGCCAGTACGTCGTTCTCCGCATGACCCGGCAGCCCAAGAACCGTGTCGAGACGGGGCCGGCCTTCCGTCAAGGTGCCGGTCTTATCCAACACGAGCGTGTCTATCTTTTCCAAAAGCTCGAGCGCCTCGGCATTTTTGAACAGCACGCCCGCCGTCGCGCCGCGGCCGGTCCCGACCATGATAGCCATTGGCGTCGCCAGTCCCAATGCGCAGGGGCAGGCGATGATCAGCACCGCAACGGCATTCACCAACGCATAGACCATTCGAGGCTCGGGCCCGACGACCGCCCAGATGACGAAGGTAGCGACCGATATCAGCACGACGATCGGGACGAAGTAGGCCGAGACGGTGTCGGCCAGCCGCTGAATCGGGGCGCGCGAGCGCTGTGCCTCGCTCACCATCCGCACGATCCGCGCCAGAAGCGTGTCACTCCCGACCCGTTCGGCCCGCATGATGAATCCGCCCGTGCCGTTGATCGTTCCGCCCGTGACGCGGCCGCCCGGCCCCTTTTCGACCGGAATCGGCTCGCCCGTGATCATGGACTCATCCACCGAACTGCTTCCTTCAAGGACGACCCCGTCCACCGGAATCCCCTCGCCCGGGCGGACGCGGAGCCGGTCGCCCGACTTCACCTGCTCGAGCGAAACGTCTTCCTCGGTCCCGTCCTCGCGAAACCGCCGTGCCGTCTTGGGCGCCAGGTTCAACAACGAACGGATCGCGGCGCCGGTGCGGGAGCGGGCGCGAAGTTCGAGGACCTGGCCTAAAAGCACAAGAACGGTGATCACGGCGGCCGCTTCGAAGTAAACTCCGACCTGGCCGTTTGAGTGACGGAAGGAAAGTGGAAAGAGCTCCGGGA
>JACQHO010000016.1 GCA_016198945.1 Nitrospirota bacterium
GCTTTCCGTCCGGAACGTTTTCCACGACCACCACCACGTTCTGAAAGCCGCCGTCCTTGGATACGGTAAAATCCCGGAGGAGGCGGCGGCCGTTTCCGTCCGAGATCCGCTCGCAAATCTCCATGTCCGGATAAACGATCAGACCGAACGGCCGTGGCGCCGGAACGGTTCCCTTGAAGATCACCTTCCCGGTCATCACGGCGCCGTCGGTTACCGGTTTCTCTTCATAGGCCCGGGCAGCCGAAAATGGAACGAGCCAGACGGTTACGGCCCATATCGTGATAATGATAGCATTCATCTTCACCTTAAATTATTTCTCCTCAAGCTCAGGACCGCTTCTTCCTGAGCCGGATGGCGAGCGGCGTTCCGGTAAAATCGAACATCTGGCGCAGGAAGTTTTCAAGATACCGCAGATACGGATCCTTCACCTGCTCCGGCCGGTTCGAGAAAATTACGAACGTCGGCGGACGGGACTCGGCCTGCGTAATGTAATTGAGCTTTACGGGCCGTCCGGCGGGTTGCGGCGGCGGGGCGGCCGAAACGGCCTGCTCGAAAGCGCGGTTCAAGGCCCCGGTCGAGATGCGACGGGAATAGGCCGCCACGATCAGGTCCATCTTTTCAAAAATCTCCTTGACCGGCGTCTCTTTGAGTGCCGAGATGAACAGAATCGGGGCGTAAGGAATAAAGCTCAGACGCCGTTTCAACTCCGATCGAACCTTTTCGACCGCTTTCGGATCGCTTTTTCGCAAGTCCCACTTGTTCACCAGGATCAAGCAGCCCTTCCGGGCCTTGAGCACCCGGCCGATGATCTTGGTGTCTTGCTCGACGATCCCCTCCGTCGCATCCAAAACGATCACGGCGATGTCGCACCGCTCGATCGCCGTCAATGCGCGAGAGAGACTGTAACGTTCCAGACCCCGTTCGATCTTGCCCCGCCGCCGGATCCCGGCGGTGTCGATGAAATGATATGTCTTGTCGTTGTACCGTACCAGGCTGTCGATTGAATCCCGCGTCGTTCCGGGCGTTGCATCCGTCACGTGGCGATCCTCTCCCAGAAGCGCGTTGATCAATGTGGACTTGCCGACATTCGGTCGTCCCATGACGGCAATCCTGGGCAAGGCGGGGGAAAGGTCCTCCGGCGACTCCGCTTGCGAAGGCGGCAACAGGGGCTGGATCGCCTCCAACAACTCATCCACGCCTTTACTATGCTCGGCCGAAACGGGATAGATTGTTTTGATCCCAAGCCGGTAGAACTCGGCCGTCAGCGGCTCGGATTTGGGCGTGTCAATTTTGTTGATCGCGTAAAAAATCGGCTTCTTGAGACGCCGAAGCAGCGAGGCGATCTCCTGGTCCAACGGCGTGACGCCTTCGCGGCCGTCAAAAAGCATGATCAGGATATCGGCCTCGCGGATCGCAAGCTCCGTCTGAGCCTTGACCTGCGACAGAATGCTTCCGCCGGACTTGGCGGTGGGGTCCAGCCCGCCGGTGTCCACCAGTATAAACGATCGCCCGGAATAGGCCGCCTCGGCGTAGTTCCGGTCGCGCGTGACGCCCGGAATGTCCTCCACAATCGCCACTCGTTGGCCCAAAATCCGGTTAAACAGCGTGGACTTGCCGACATTCGGCCGTCCGATGATTGCAACAATGGGTCGTTTCATAAGGACCAAAGACTAACATATCGACGGGCATGAAGCAAGATTCGTCCGGAACGACCTTCGATCATTGCCCCTTGACTCGTGGAGAGCGTTCTGGTATACCCACCGCCAATGCCGTTGATCCCAAAACAGATCCCGATCCTCCTGGCTGCGCTGCTGATCCTGGTCTGCGATGCCCTCGCCGCTGAACCCGCATGGAGAAAGGATTGCGACGATCCCAACCCTCCGAAGCTCCAGAGCCATGAACCGAACACGGTCGGTCTCACGTTCGACAGCAACGATGTCCCCTACCTTGACATCAAACTGTCGCTCAAGTACCCGATGTTTCATAACGGGCTTTATTGCGGGGGGGATACGAATTTTTTAAATTTATACGCCGCGGGGACCGTAAGAGTCGCGCAATATTCAAGCAACGATCGGCACTCCTCCCCCGTCATCGGCAAACGGTTCAATCCCATGCTGTTCGTCAGGCATTGGCTCGAAAGCGAGGATAATGAAGAACGGCATGCCTATATCGACCTCGGCTACGCGCATGAGTCGAACGGCCAGAGCATCGACGATCCGACCGCCTACGATGCGCTGCGCGCCTCCAATCCGGACCATCCGGAATTTGCGAACGATTTTGTCAGCCGGGGGTGGGATTACTTTAACCTGGTCGTCAAGGAATACGTTGAACGCGGGGGTGTGATCACTTCCGGTTACCTCGACCTGAAATATTTCCCCACGCGAAGTCCGCCCCAGGGGAAAACAGAGGAGCTTAATTCATGGGAGGGACGCGACAATGGGAAACCGCGACGAAGCGTCGATGGGATCACCGGTATCTTGAAATTTTCATCCAAAACACTGACGGCTTGCCGCGACTATTTAAGGAGCTGTAAATTGGCCGCGATCTACACGACCGGGTACAAGGATCCGTTCAAGTACAGCACCGTGCGGCTGGAATTCACGGGAAGGGCCTGGGCCCTGCCGCCCGTCATGGTCTGGTGGTCGGACGGCTACAACAGCGACCTGGTCGATTATTTCAAACGCGTCAGAAGCCACGGGTTCTCGGTTGAGTTGAGGACGTTTGAATGATTGCGTTTGGCTCAGACCTAAAAGCCGTCAAACCAGCATGCCCGGCCGTGGTCAATGAATACTGCAATGATTCATATCAACAAGTTACGCTCCAAAAGGTGACAGGTACCTGGCGCCTCTTCACTAACCGAACAGCCGAGGGATCATGAACCCAATGAATATCAAACCGTAAACCATCCCTGCCATTAAAAGACCTCTATGAAAGAGAGTCCTTTCATAGACCGGATCCCGTGGCGGGCAGAAAAACCCCTCCTCGCTGGCGCCCTTTGCGAATTTTCGAGCGAGCCGTAACTCGCAAACAATCCACGCTCCCAAAGGCCACAGGGGCGACGCCATAACCAGCAGGGCCAGCCATATCATTGGGATATCGGCAAACAATCCCAAACTCAGAGCCGCCACCAC
>JACQHO010000160.1 GCA_016198945.1 Nitrospirota bacterium
CCAGATATCCCACTTGGATGGGCATTACTGTGATAAAACAGAACCCCGTCTCCCACTTTTAGCCCATCCCGGAGGTAATTTCGTGCCTGGTAGTTCCTAACGCCGTCCCAGCCGGTCACACCGCAGGAGGCCAGATCCATGATCGAGAAGACGTCCGGCTCGGACTTCATCAGCCAGTAGGATCGGTTCCTTGGCATTTACTCCATCGTGATCGTGGCGTTTTCCAGGATGACCTTGTAGGTGTAGCCGGCGCCGAAATCCTTTTCTGTTTCCAGAGTGCCGGAAACGGTGACCTTGTCCCCGACTTTAGCCGTCTGTTGCGTCGTGACGGTGAGATCGTTTGCGCCTTCCTTTCCGCTCCCATCCTGGATATGCATAAAATTTTTGCCCATGATCCCGGCATTGAACTTGACCACCTTGCCGCGCACCAGAATCTGTTTTCCCTTCAGGCCGTCCTTGTCGGCGAAAATCTGTTCCACGGTTTTAGCCGAGGCCGGTCCCCCGGTTCCATGGGCCGCGGGCGGCTTGGAGGGCGATGATTTTTCGGGAGGCGAGCCTTTCCCGACGACCTTGACCGATGAAGTGAAGATGATCGAGGGGAAGGTCCGATTGAGGGACTGGCTGAAGAAGTCTTTCATCTCGGATCCGGGCGCGACGTCCACCTGGTTGCCGACCGCCAGATCCATTTTAGGCGCGGCCGCCCAGTACCGGCCGTTTTTCGTCTCGACTTCGAGATACGTATACAGCCCCGAGTTCATGGTTGTGACGACGACGCCGGTCCGTTCGAAATCGGCGGCAGCCCCCGTTCCGAGCATCGCGACGGCGCATAAGGCGACGAACAAAACCAAAACATTTTTCATGGATTCCTCCAAGCAGATCGGTGTGGGGCGCTTACATTCCCATGATATTGTAACCGGCGTCGACATAGATCACCTCGCCCGTGACGCCGCTGGAGAGGTCGCTCGCCAGATAAAGCGCCGTTCCGGCCACTTCCTCGGCCGTGACATTCCGCCGCAAAGGGGCTTTGGCCTCGACGTGATGGAGCATTTCCAAAAAACCTGAAATTCCGGCCGAGGCGAGCGTTCGGATCGGCCCGGCCGAGATCGCGTTCACCCGGATTCCCTTCGGGCCGAGATCGGCCGCGAGATACCGCACGCTGGCCTCCAGAGAGGCCTTGGCCACGCCCATCACGTTATAACGAGGAATAACCTTCTCGGACCCGTAATAGGTCAGCGTCAGGATGCTGCCCGCACGACCCTGCATTAGCGGCGCGGCGTGACGGGCCAGGGCCGTGAGCGAGTAGGCGCTGACGTCCTGCGCAAGACGAAACCCGTCGCGGGAGGTATTTAAGAAATCGGTTTTTAAGTCCTCTTTATTGGCAAAGGCAATTCCGTGGACGAGAATATCCAGATGGCCGAAACTGGACTGCACCTGCCGGAAAACGGCCTCGATCTGATCGTCCTTCGTAACGTCGCATTGAAGAATCAGTTTTGCGCCGAGGCTGTCGGCCAGCGGGCGAACCCGCTTTTCGAGCGCCTCGCCGGCAAACGTGAAGGCCAGCTCGGCCCCTTCCTTGTGCAGCTTCTGCGCGATCGCCCAGGCGATGCTCTTCTCATTCGCAACACCGAAAATAATCCCTTTCCGTCCGTCCAACAGGCCCATAAAATACCCCCCCATTCAATCCGCTTGGTGAGAGGGGAATCATACCCGAAACCCGGCCGGTTTTCAACTGCCGGGAACCATGCCCGGGGAGAACATGGCCAAGCGTTACTTGACTAACAACTTGACTTATACTTGACTAATCTGATAGGCTTGGGCCATGGTCTATCAGCCTCCATTTACCATAGCCCCGCGCGTGTTGGGAATCATCGAGGAGATCGCGTCGCTTCGGGAGAAGATCCTCGCGGCGACGGTTCAGGTGTCCTGGATTCCCGCCCTCCAAAAAGACGCCCGTGTGCGCAACACGCACAGCTCGACTGCCATTGAAGGCAATCCGCTGACGTTAGAACAGGTGCGCCTTTTGGAAGAAGGCCAGTCCCTTCCTGCTGAGACGCCACGCTCGAAGAAAGAGGTTCTCAACCACCTTGCCGGGCTTCGATTCATTGAAAAGCGCCAGAACAAAAAGACGTTTACGCATCAGGATGTCTTGAAGCTTCATGAAATCATCGCGTCCGGTGTGATGGATCAAGGAACGGCCGGACGGTACCGTACGATCCGTGTCCGGGTGGGAAATTATTTGCCGCCTGCACCGGAGATGGTCTCGGGGCTGATGGCGGAGTTGTTGGAATGGTGGAACAAGGAATCCTCCAAGTGGCCGCCGGTCATATCATCGGCGATTATTCATTATCGCTTTGAAGAAATCCATCCGTTCGCGGATGGTAATGGCCGAACCGGTCGCACGCTGGCCTTGTGGGAATTGTATCGGAGAGGATTCGACACGCACCATATCTTCTCGGTGGACGAATTTTACTGGGAGGACCGGCCCCGCTATTACAGCGCCTTGGATTCGGTTCGAAAGCAAGGAGGAGATCTGACGGGGTGGCTCGAATACACGGCGGAAGGGCTCCGTCTGACGCTTGAAAAAGTCTGGGCGCGAATTCAGCAGATCAGGGCCGAGGCCGGTTCCAAGAAGATCGTGCTGCGGCCAAAGCAGGAGCAACTTCTACAGATGCTGCGTGATCGCAAAAGCATGACCCCCCAGGAAATCTGGGAGGGCATCGGCGTATCGAAGCAAGGCGCGATGGATTTGCTGAACCCTATGCTTGAGGCTGGACTGGTCAAACGGATCGGGACGAAGAAGTCTGGGAAGTATCTTCTTGCCTAAAGAAGAAAAACACCAGCCGGACATCCCCGCGCGGCTCCATTATATTTTTCAATCTCCACCCGCGAAGGCGTCTTCGTCGTATTCCTCCATGCCTTCATCTTCGGTCCGGCCCAAGCCGTTCAGAAAGGAATGACGAAGCTCTCGGATCTGCTTGAGTTGTGTCTTGTCAGTTTTTCCGACGGCCGCTTTGAGATAGCGGTTGCAGAGCTCAAGCCCCTTTTTGAAGCGATCAGGGCTCGGAAGCTCGATCACGTAGTTCCAGGTCGTATAGATCAGAAATTCGAGGAAGGCTGTGGCTTCCGAATGTCTATCGCCGATCTTGAGAAGCGCTTCGTAGGCGTCCGTGGAGTCTTGCCCGGCGCTGGATGCAAACCGCTCCTCGGCCTCGACGGCGGAATCCAGGTCGTCGGCAAGCTCCCCGAAAGACTGCGTTCTTTTAAAGGCCTCCTGGGCCGCGACGGCGGTGTCAAATTTCATTTTGGCCGGACCTTTATGACCACCGTTCCCGCAATCATGTCATGCAACGCCCGTTTCGCCGGCGGGACGGCGGCGAGGAGGAAGCCGAGGCCCAGCGTCAGAAAGTCCAGGTTATAGCAGATCGTACGGCCGATCGCGCGGAGCGGGGAAACGGGAAGGCCGTTGACCGTGACGACGCGGATGCCCCAGGCCATCTTGCCGGGTGTCCGGCCGCCGTACCAGGTGAAGAATGAAAAATAGATCAGAAACAGAAAGGACCAGATACGGGTATGCAGCTCGGCCCATCCC
>JACQHO010000155.1 GCA_016198945.1 Nitrospirota bacterium
CAGGGCGTGATGCGAGGGAAGGCGTTCCGGTATCGCGATACCGAACTCACGACCGTGAACTGCATGTTTCATCCGTCGGAAGTTCCGGAGAGCGAGCAGTTCAGGGTCCAGGACGGCCGGTTGGTCCATGTCCATCCCCTGGTCGCGGTGATGCGAAATCACGCCCGGTTGTCCGTGACCAACCGCGACCCGATCGATCATGCCGCACAGGTTTACCAGCCCGAAAAGGGCAATCGGGTTCTGAGTTTTCCGGTTCCGGTCGCTTACCGAAAACCCAGCAGCGGATACGTGGAATTGGAGGCGGGGCGGCAGATCGTCCAGATCATCTGCGAGATGCACGAATATATGCAGACATGGGCCTGGGTCGTGGACAATCCCTATTTTGCGAAGACGAAAAAGGACGGGTCCTTTACGATCGATAAGCTGCCGCCGGGAACCTACAAGGTCATGGCCTGGCATCCGCACATGAAGCCGGTCGAGAAGGTCGTGACGGTCCCGGCCGATGGCGCGGTTCCGCTCGATTTTGAGTTCGACGCGGCCCAGGTGGTCCGGCCGATTTATGAAACACAAAAGCAGTTCCGAATCACGCCCGAACGGGACCCCGCGGTGGACCTGATGGGATGCGAGGAGCCGTATTGCGTCCGGCATGAGCATGAGCATCCGTGATGAAGCGAACGCGTTCTGAATCTGTAATCGCGTCATATTTTCATCCCTTCCATTTTTCCACTTGACAACCGATTCTTTTCGGTGTAGAAAAGCGAGTCTCACCCAAAAGGGTTAGCTCAACCGGATTAAATTCGGTTCCACAACCATTGTGAGGTTTGATCCATCCGTCACCTAAAAGGGTTATAAAATAAAGTCGGTTCAATCATAAGAACACAAAAAACGGGAGATAGCGCCATGATCAATCGTTTTGGAATTAGTGTTACCGGGCTGATTTCAGCCCTCGCATTGACTCTCTGCATCCAGGGAAACACGTTCGGCGGTGAATCGGAACATTCGCATGCCGTAACCGTTGCGTCCCAGACCTCCCCCGATCCTTCCTGGGAAGAAAAACTAAAACAGCAGCTTGAACGCGAAGACGCCGCCGAGGGGCGGGAAGGGCACCGCAAGCGGGTCGACGAGGCGATGCAAAAGCTGATGGACGAGATCGCCAAGGGAGAGGATCATTCCAAGCATGCCGGCACGGGGCCATTCACCGGCATGGGGGCGATGCAGCAGATGGACCGGAGCTATTTCCTGGGGCCGGCCGCCGCGGGGGAAAGCGTTACAGGGGCGGGACGCTGCCCCAAGGGCGCTCCCGTCCGGGAGTTTGATATCTCGGCGATCAATATCGAGATCACCCTGAATCAATGGCTGGACTTTCATCCCGGATATATGTATGTATTGACCGAGAATCTTGATAAGGTCCGGGCCGAGGAAAAAGCGAACACTGAAGCCCGAAAGAAAGAGGGGTATGATCCCGGCGCGGTCACGGCCGGACTTCAGACCGATCTAATCCAGCCATTGAATATTCGGGCCAACCAGGGCGATTGCGTCGTGATCACGCTCCGCAACAAGCTGGACGGCGAGGATGTCAGCCTGCATATCCACGGTTCCAGCATGATCGTGAAAGGGAGCGGCCAGGCCGCGACGATGGCCAATCCCGCATCGAGCGTCAAGGAAGGCAAGAGCGAGGTATTTGAATGGTATGTCCGTCCGAATGAGCAGGAAGGGGCCCACACGTTCCACAGCCACGTCGGACGTGAGCAGGCCAGTCTCGGAATGATCGGCACGTTTATCGTCGAGCCGATGGGTTCGACTTTTATCGACTCCATTACCGGCAAGGAGACCAAGAGCGGTTGGCAGATGATGATCGCCAATCCGAATATTCCAGATTTCCGAGAATTTGTTTTGATCTATCACGAGATCGGGGATGAGTCCTTCCGTCCCTTGAACCGTTCGGGCGAAATGATCCCCCAGCGCGACCCGAACACGGACGCCTATCGTCCCTCCGCCCGCGCCATGAATTACCGGAGCGAGCCGTTCGGCGTGAACAATCTGGCCCTTCAGGAAAAATATTTCCATCATGAAGATGAATCGCTGTCGTACAGCTCGTACACCTTCGGCGATGCTCCGACGACGATTCCGAGGTCCTATATGGGGGATCCGGCCATCTTCCGTTTGGTGCACGGCGGCGGCGAGGTGTTCCATTCGCATCATCCGCACGGCGGCTCCATCCGCTGGCTGCGTCAGCCGAAGGCCGACGGAAAAGAATCCTTCCTCCTGTCCGCCGCGGCCAACGGACCGGTGAAGTATCCGGAAGTCCGGACGACCTCGGACCGGGTGGATGTTCAGGTGATCGGACCGTCCGAAGTGCTGGATCTCCAGACCGAATGCGGTTCGGGTTTGTGCCAGCAATTGGCGGGTGATTTTCTGTTTCATTGCCATGTGGCGCACCACTATGTCGCGGGGATGTGGGGCTACTGGCGGGTCTACAACACGCTTCAGGCCGGAAATTATCCGATGGGGAGCACCGACATCATGCCGGCACTGCAGGAGCTTCCGGACCGCAAGGGCCGGATGAAGCCGGCCGTCACTTCCGACAAGCTCATTGGAAAGACGATGGATTGGTACGACAAGAAATGGAATGTCACCTCCGGCCAATCGGATTGGTCCAAGCCGATTCCGGACGTCGCGGTCAAGGACTGGGTCAAGATGATGCTCCCGCCCGCCGGCCAACCGGGCCACACCGCGGACGAGAAGGGGCAGATCACGGCTTACGACGCCACCGTTTGGGACTGGGTCTGGGAAGGGAACAAGGCCGTGGGCGAGCCGGAAGTGACCGGAACGTTCGATTGGCCCAAATATAAATCCCCCATGCCCGGAAAGCGCCCACCGATTCTCTTTGAAGAGAAAACGGGAAAGCTTGCCTGGCCGCATTTTAAACCGCATTTCGGGAAAAGGGTCCCCTTTGCCCGTCATCATGGACCGGCTCCCTGGTTGGAGCCGATTCATATGGAAAAGGAAAACGGCTCTTTAGCCTCGGATCCGGGCGGCAAGGGGGCGG
>JACQHO010000158.1 GCA_016198945.1 Nitrospirota bacterium
AACCCACCCTGATCCTGGCACAGGAAGGAACTCTTCTAAGCGATCCGGCCTCGGACCGGGTCGGCCTTCGATTGATGAACGGAAGTCAGCATCGGGAAATCGGGGGATTGCCTTCAACCCGCCCGCCCGCCGCGGCGGGCCCGCCGGACCTGCCTGACCGGCAGGCAGGCGGGCAGGAACAGGAAAGCCCGTCCCGATACCAATGGATCACCTTTGGACGGTACGAGTTCAAACTGGATCTGGCGGCCGTGGTCAAACGCGCATCCGGGGAGGACGGCGCCGCGCCGAACGTCCGGCAACTCAAGGAAAAATTCGCCGGCGGACAGCCCATGGAGCGCCGCGAGTTGAGAACGCTGGAGGAACATTATAAGACCTACGCCTTTCCCTTCTCCTGCCTGATCTTCGGAATGATCGGGATTCCACTGGGGCTGGCGATCAAACAGGGCGGGCGGCTCGGCGGGTTCGCCCTCGGCATCGCAATGGCCCTGATCTATTATCTCATGATGATCATCGCCGATTTTTTGGCGACGGCTTTGGTCTTCACACCGCTGGCGGCCGCCTGGTTCCCCAACCTGATCATGGCCTCCCTGGCGCTCTTCCTTGCGGCCGGATCCAACCGCGGCCTATTCACCCGCCACGGCGGGTTCACCCGATGGTTTCGATCCGGGGGGCGATAATCGAGTTCGCAACCGATGCCCATTCTATTAAAGTACATCCTCCGTGAGTATTTGAAAGTCTTGTCGCTCTGCATGGCGATGCTGCTTCTGGTTTATCTCACGATCGACTTTTTCGGAAAGATCGGTAGGATGATTCAGGACGACGCCTCCTTTACGCTGATTTTTTTGTATTTCGGACTCAAAATCCCGAAGATCGTTTTTGACATTGCGCCGATCGGCCTCTTGGTCTCCACGCTGGTGGTCCTGGGCATCCTGTCGCGGCACAACGAGATCGTGGCGATGAAAAGCAGCGGCATCCGCCTGCTCTACGCCACCTCTCCGATCCTGGCACTGGCCCTGGGCGTGAGTCTGATCCTCGGGGCCGGCAATCTCTCGATTATTCCCCTTACTCAGCAAAAATCCGACTATGTGCGCGCCGTGAAGATCAAAAAGTACGAGGAACATTCGTATTACGGTCAGACGCGGCTCTGGTTGCGGGACGGGCGCAATACCTTTCTCAATATCGGCTTCGTGGATGTGATTCAGCGCGTGCTGCATGATGTAACCCTCTACAGACTTCGCGAGGATTTCACGCTGGAGGAAACTGTCCAGGCTAAACAGATCCGGTATGAAAACGGTGCCTGGATGATGTATGAAGGCCGGATCCGGACATTCTCGGCGGACGGGATGATGTCTGAAAGAACGTTCGGGCGGGAGCCGGCCCCACTGAAAAGGAGGCCGGAGGAATTCAAGGGGCTGGATGTAAAGACGGAGACCATGCCGTTCACCGAGCTAAGGAAATATATCAAACGACTGTCCAAGGACGGCTACGACGTCGCCCGCTTCCGCGTGGACCTTTACGACAAGATCTCGCTTCCCTTTGTGAACGTGATCATGGCGCTGATCGCGATCCCCTTTGGGCTCGTTCAAACCCGATCCCGGGGAATCGCACGGGGGGTCGGCATCAGTCTGTTGATCGCCGGCTTCTACTGGATCATTCATTCCGTCGCGCTTTCGATGGGTCATGCCGGCTTGATCCCGCCGCTCCTCGCCGGCGTCTTCGCCAACCTGCTCTTTCTCTCGGTCGGTGTCTACCTCTATCTTGGGATACGGCCGTAATGCGATTTTGCTCAGGGCGTACGGCCGTACGCCCCTACTTTTTTATCAGACGCTTCAAGTAGAAAAACCGCGCGTTATGGAAGCCGGCCAGGAGGAGGAAGACGGCCGAGAGGATGTTGAGTTTCGGGGTATAAAAAACGATCAGGGCCGCAAAGACAACCCATCCGAGGAAATAAAGATACGGCACGGCCCATCGTCCCGCGTGCTCGACCCGCGTCGGGTCGCCGACCTTTTTCATCTTTTTGACCTGGCCGGAAAGCCGCAGCTCGGTTCTCCGCATGCGATCGGCAAAATATTCCGGGTGAGATTTGAAGAGATAATGCTGATAGGCGGCCTGGGAAATGCCCAGCGCAAGACCGGCGGAGAGCAGGACCAGGCTGTCGGTCAGAAGCGCCGTGATCGGCCGGTTCTTGAAGAACAGATAGATCACGCCCCCGTACCCCAGGATCAGCGAGATCAGCCCGATCAGCGCGGACGAGTAGACCAGGGAGTTTTTCAGATACCGGACGGCCTGGCTCTGTTCCTGCTCGGCTTTTTTAACCGTGATGAATTTCGGCATCGGGGGGATTGGAAGATGCGGGCTCCTCGATTTTTTCTTCGGGTTTGTCCTCCGCTTCGATCCGGTATTTTCCCAGCGACCAATGACCGAGGTCGATCAACCGGCAGCGCTCGGAACAAAACGGACGAAACGGATTGGTCTCCCATTCGATGGATTTCTTACAGATGGGGCAAGGACGGTTCATATAGGAATTATACGGGAACGGGCGGCCTGTTGCAACGTCCGCCGCGTCAACCGCGGAAAGCCGAAAACGATTACCGGCATGATGATCGTTTTGCGGCGGATGACCGGCCGTTCAAGTGGTCTTGCCGCTGGACTGGCCGGCCAGCGTCTCCAGGCTTGTGATCAGGCCTTCGACCGTGTCGGCGCCTTTGGGATACTCGACCAGCGCGATGCTCCATAAGAGCTTCGATCGCATCGGGTCCGACCGGTGATCCTCCCGGTAAGACTTCAGGAGGTTTTCCAGCGCGCGTTCCACCGCCCGGGCCTCCTCGATCTTGGTTTCGGGCATCAGGAGAAAGAATTTTTGGGCGTATCGTGTCGTCAGATCGGTGCAGCGGATACGCGACCGCATCTGGAGGGCCATCTCCAGGAGAAGGGGTCTCATCTGCTGTTTAGCGTCCGGATGGTTGGGGATTATCAACGATATCATCAGGAGGGTGAAGCGATGCCGGTATCGCCTCGATCGGTTGATTTCGATCGCCAGGAGCTCCTGGAAGAAATCAAAGTTGTAGAACTGTGTTACGGGGTCCGCCAAACGCTGTTCTTCAGTCTGGATCTCCGATGTAGCCGGCATACTCTGCGCTGCAGAGTCGCTCGTAGCCAGGGCCAGCGACCGGAGGGTCTGCACCGCCACAAGGAAGAAGAGTTCGGATGATCCCGCATCATGCGAGGCCGAGGCGGACGGATCGGGTTCCGACCAGACCGCCAGCCCCACCCCTTCTCCGCCAATACAAAGCGGCCGATCGAAAATCGGCTTGCCTCCCCACAATTTCCGCACGCCCTCCAGAACCTCACGATGGTGCCCCTGCGCCATCCAGCGTCCCAGTTCCTTTTTGAGATCAGAACCCTCGGAAAATGGGAGTTGAATCGGGATCATCTGTTCGGACCCAAGACCATGGCGGCCGGCAGGTTTTAATCGTCGGTCCTGTGGATCAAGCAGCCATAACCCGGCCGCTCTTGTCCGAAAAAGTCGCGCTGTCCCCTCGGCAATCCGCATCGCGGCTTCCGCCGGGTCCCGGGCCTGAAGCATGCGTTCCAGTAGGCCGCGGTGTGCATGGCTTTCGGCCAGGATCAGTGCAGCCCGCTGGGCGGCCTTCACCAGTTCCTCATTCTTATCTTTCAGGCCGGACAGGAGCCGCCGGTTCTCGGACGCAAGCCTGCGCCGTTCGACCGCACGGTTCACGACCGTCGCGATATAGTCCAGCGCCTCGAAGGGTTTCAGAAGATAGTCGTAGGCCCCCAGACGAATCGCCTCCAGAGCGGTCTCAAGCGAGGCGTTGCTCGTCATGATGATCACCTCCGGATCCAGCCCCAGCCCTTTGATGCGTTCGAGGAGCTGGATGCCACTAAGACCCGCCATCCGAATATCCGACATCACAAGATCGAAGCGGTGGGCCTTAAGTTCCTTGAGCGCCTCTTCAGCGCTTGAGGCCTCGATGATCTCGTAACCCAGCATCGAAAGCGTTTCGTTTAAAATACCTCGGATCGATTCCTCATCATCCACGACAAGAATCCGGACTTGCTCGTTCATGGCTTCTCCTCATGGGTTGGCGTCGTATGACTCGCGTCGTAGCTGCAGGCCCGGTTGCGGCCGCCGGCTTTGGCGCCGTAGAGGGCCTGGTCCGCTCGCTCGATCAAGCCATGCGCATCGGCGGCATCATCGGGGAACTGCGCCAGACCCACACTGATCGTGACCTTGCCCAAGGGTTGGGCCTCGCCTTTCTGGAAGGGAAAGTTTTCGATGCGCAGACGCAATTCCTCGGCCACTCTTACCGCGGCCTCTTTCGGCGTTTCCGGAAGGACGACGACAAATTCTTCTCCTCCGTAGCGGGCCACGATATCGGTTCGGCGGGAACGATCCGAGAGGATTCGGCCGATACCGCGTAAAATCTCATCGCCCATCAGATGCCCGTGACGATCATTATAGTTCTTGAAATGGTCCACATCGATCATCAACAGACAAAAGCTCCGCTTATGCCGCGCGCTGCGCGCGATCTCCGCCCGGAGCATCTCCTCGAAGTAGCGATAGTTGTAGAGGCCGGTCAATCCATCCCGTATCGCAAGCTCGCGAATCGCACGATTCAATTTTTCGAGCTCCTCGTTTTTCTTTTGAAGGTCCTCCAGGAGGGTCCGGTTTTCGATCACGAGCCGGACCTTTTCGACCGTGCGCTTGATCAGGACCAGCACCGTCTCCAGATCGTCAAAAGGTTTCATCAAATAGTCGTAGGCCCCGAGACGGAGCGCCTCGATCGCCGTTTCGATCGAGGCGTTGCTCGTCATCACGACCACCTCGGTTTCCGACCGCATCACCCGGATATGGCGTATGAGATCGATGCCGCTCATTTTTTGCATCCGGATATCGGTCAAAACGATATGAAACCCCGATGCGCGGAATTTTTCCAGGGCCTGCTCCCCGCTTTCCGCCGTCTCGACCGAATAGCCGGCCCCGGTGAGCAGATCGCTGAGAACGCCCCTCAGACTGGCCTCGTCATCAACGACCAGGATTTTGAACGTCATGCTGTCCTCCATCCGGATTTCCCAACTCTGATGTCCCTGCAACTTTTTGAAGCGGCGCCGGAGCCATCACCGGTTCCGGATCGCCTTCTTTCACCATTGGAAAACTCATGATAAACGTCGCGCCCTGGCCGGGCTCGCTCTCGACGCGGATCCGGCCGTTATGATCACGGATAATTCCGTACGTCACCGAGAGGCCGAGTCCGGTTCCTTTTCCGGCCGGCTTGGTGGTGAAGAACGGCTCAAATATCTTGGCCTGAATCTCCGGAGAAATCCCCGGCCCGGTGTCCGAAACACGGATCTCGACCTGGTCATCCGCCACACGCGTGGCGATCGAGACCTTGCCGCCGCTCGGCTCCATCGCCTGCTGCGCATTGATCATCAGGTTCATGATGACCTGCTGGAGCTGGTTTGCATTTCCCATGATCCGAGGAACCGTTTCGAGTCGTTTTTCGATCGCCACCTTGTTGATCGTCAATTGGTGGTCGACGATCGCCACCGAATCCTCGGCCACATGGTTGAGATCCAGCGCGCTGAATTCGGCCTTTTCCTGCCGGGCGAACTTCAAGAGGTTCTCGATGATCGTCTTGCAGCGCCGTGTTTCTTTTTCGATAATCTCAAGATGCTTGTAGGTCGGTCCCTCCTTCTCAACCTTGCGCATGGCGAGTTGGGCGTAGCCCAGGATGCCGGCGAGCGGATTCTTCACCTCATGAGCGATGCCGGCCCCCAGTTGGCCGAAAGCCGCCATCTTTTCGGACTGGATGAGGGCGGCCTGGGCCTGTTTGAGCGCCTCCTCCCGGGCCTTGAGCTCCGATGCCATTTGGTTGAACGAACCCGCAAGCTGTCCGATTTCATCGCGGGAGTTCACCTGGACCGCGACATCAAACTGGCCCTTCGCCACTTCCCGGGTTGCCTGAAACAGCCGCTCGATGGGCCGGGTCAGACGCTGGGACCAGATCAAGCTCACGATGCCGGAAACCGCCAGAATAGCAAAGGCCACGGCCAGCAAACTATTGATGAGGTCCCTCGCCGTGAGATAGGCCACATTCTTTTGGATTTGAGCCACGGCCGCCAAGCCCCCGAAATTGACCCGAGCAAAAGCGCCGAGGTAAGTGGTCTCTTTGATGGTATATTCCAAGCTCTTCGCCACCACCGGTTCCTTCAAAAAAGCCTGGACGACCGGAAGGCTGGAGAAATCCGCGCGCTGGTAGACGAGGCTCGGATCCCGATGGGAGAGAAGGGTGCCGTTGGAATCCACGAGGAGCGTGTCAAACACCTTCGACCGGCCTTGGATCGCCATCAGCCGGTTCAGATGGATCACGGCCATGACCGATACCGGTTCGGCCCCTTCTCCGGGATTGTAACCGGCGGCCAGCGTGAAACTCGGCAGTTTCTCGCTGACGGTGGAGTTTTGTATGACAAGGCGGCCTTCCATGACCGCTTTCGGACTGATCGGGTTTGCCTCTCGAAAGGCGATGAGGTCCTTCTGGGCCACGTCCGCTTCCTCAAGGATGCGCGCATCATAGACCGTCGCCGGTTGGCCGCCTGGGTTGACGAGAGTAATCGCGATGAAATCCTCATAATCCCGGAAAAGCGATTTCACAAACTCGGTTTTCTGCTCGGTCGACATCTCTTCCGAATAAAGAACCCGTGCGAAACTCTGGACCTGGTCATAATAACTCCGAAGCAGCGTCTCGGTCTCGCTCGCGACATTCTGCGCGACAAACGAAGTCAGGTCCACCACATAGGTCGTCTTGTCCTTCTGGAAGAGCCGGACCATCGTGAACGTGATAATGCTCACGACGAACGTTACGACCAGCAGAAGGCTGATCAGGATCTTGATCCGGATCGGAACGGCGAGCCGCTTGATCTGCATCTCATCTCCTACGGTTTCCGGTTGATGATCCGCGTCTGATAGGCGGTATTGCCGGCCGGATCAACCGCCTCGACCACGATCACGTTCACGCCTTCCTTGAGCGCCGCCTTTTGAGAGAACGAGCCGTCCGGTTCGACCGCCGCGGGTTTCCCGTTGACGAAGACCCGAGCGCCCGTCTCGGACCGCCCGCGGACGAGGATGCGGTCGGCCTTGATCGTCCCTTTGGAGGAAGGGGATAAGAGGACGAGGCGCGGCGCATCGAGATCTCGCGTCACCTTGATCGGCCGGACCTCGCCGGCGGCGCCTTCCAGTCCGTCCTTATTGACGGCACTGACGCGCCACCGATAGTCCCCCGCGCGCAGATTTCCGAACATGAACCAGCGCTTCGTCGTGACCTCGTCCAAAACCCGATCGCGGAAGAGCGGATCGCGACCCACCTGGATGTGATAACGGTAACCGCGATCGCCACCCTCCCAATCGAAGACGATCCGAGGAGGAAAATCGCGGTAATAATATTGTGCGTCCGAAACGGGTAAATGGAGCGCCACCGGCGCAGGAATCGGTTCCGGATCGGAAGGCGCCTGATTGGGCGCGACACGCGCGACTTCATTTTCCTTGACGGTCACCGTTTTCCCGGCCGCCGTGAGCGTCGCCTCCCCATCAAAGACGGTCAGACTGGTGCTTTGATCCGGATTGACCTTCACTGCAAAGTCAGCCCGCCGCTCGGCGATCTTTGCGGTCTTGACCCGGACCTCGCCGGCCGCCGTGGTCACGGCCACGTCCATGTTCCTTTCCGGTGTCGCCTCGATCCGCCCCCGCAAGTTTCCTTCGACCATCACCAGAAACGTCCTGCGATCACGAAGAATCGGATTGTCCTCGATGCGTTTAATGATCACCATCGCGTTCTCATCCAGATCCAGGAAGTTCGTCGAATCGAAGGTCACGATCGCCCTCGAACTCTTGAGGGTTTGGACCGCATCGCGATCATACAAAGCCATATCGAGATCGGTTGCGGTCCAAACGATCTCTCCGGCGCGGCGGCCTCGAACGTCATTTTTCTTGTAGGTCAGATACGCCGCGACCGGCTCGGTCATGCCCAGCTCGTAAGAGGCCGTCTGTCCGCCGGACCAAAGCTCAATGCTCCGATCAGACGGCCTGGAATCCTCCAAACCGAGATTCGATGGAAGCCGCAGTGTGGCTTGCTGGATCCAAGTCCCGCCCGGGCCCTCGCTCGGAAAGAGGAAAACCAGCATCAACAGGAAGAACGAAAAGAAGACCGTGACAATCGCCAGCACCATGAGCACCTGGAGCCCCTGCGCTGCGACCTTTCGCAGACGATCGCGTAGGATCGCCCATCCTTTGTCTTGGGATTTCTCAATCGCGTGCTTCCCGGCCGGTTGAGAGGAGGTTTTGGGAGCAAAGGCCGGCCCGACCTTGCGGGAACGGTTTCTATCTTGCCATCGTTCCTTCAAGCGTTCCCAGCCCGATTTTCGCCTGTAGACGAAGACCCGGCGCCCGGAATCCGGCATCCGTCCCTCACAACGGGGACAGGACGACCGCTCGCCCGAAAAGGAATATCCGCAACGGGAACAGATCACCTTTCACCTTTATGATAATGATCGCATCCGCTCTTGAGAATTTCGGCTGTCTTCAGCGCGATCATACTCTACCAGGGCCAAAAATCCAACTTCCCGTCCCATACAGGCATCAGTAGATCCCCTGGAACCGGAAGAACCAGCCCCGAACCGAATAGTTGTTGTCCGAGAACTCATTGTCCGTGAAGTCCGTAAAGTTATATCCGACGCCCAGACGTAGGTGACGGGCCATCTCCCGTGTCACTTCCACCAGGGTTCCAGCCCGTTGGTCATCGGCCTCATAAACCTTGAGCAGGCGATACTCGAGGCCGATATCCCAGGCGCCCGTCACATGGGTATTCAACCGATGAATCGAGAGAGTCGTATGAGTCTTGACCGGCTCCTCGTTCCCGGCGCGCTCTTCCTTGATCTTGTACGCCAGTTTTTCAACCCATTGCAAGTAACGCGTCAGCTCCAGCGCGCCTTCGAAAGACCAGACGGACATCTCGGTCACCCGCTCGGTCTCGCCATCCAGGACCGGCCTCTGGTCAGTGATCAGC
>JACQHO010000159.1 GCA_016198945.1 Nitrospirota bacterium
ATGAGGCCCCGCTCATCAACGGGATGCGGCGGATCAGCCGCCCCGGCAGACGGGTTTATGTGGGGAAGGATGCCGTCCCCAGGGTGCGCGGCGGATTGGGCATGGCCGTCGTGTCGACTCCGAAGGGCATGATGACGGACCAGGAATCCCGAAAGCGTCAAATGGGCGGGGAAGTCATCTGTTATATTTGGTGATCAACCGGGGGGCAGATTTAAAATCTGTTCCCAGCGAGTCAGAGGAAAAATTCTATGTCACGTGTGGGTAAAAAGCCGATCACGATTCCAACCGGCGTGCAGGTCAAAATCGAGGGAGCCGGAGTGCGCGTCAAAGGCCCAAAGGGGGAACTGGCCCGTTCGCCGGAAACCGGCATCGGTGTGAAAATCGAGAACGGTCAGATTGTCGTCAGCCGTCAGAGCGATGACCGTATCCAGCGAGCCAAGCATGGTCTTGTTCGAAGCGATCTGAACAACATGATTATCGGTGTTTCCCAGGGTTATCAGAAGACGCTCGAGATCAGCGGAGTCGGTTTCCGCGCCCAGGTTCAGGGTCGAAATCTCACCTTGGCGCTTGGATATTCCCACCCCACCGTGTTTGTTCTGCCGACCGGGATCGAAGCCAGCGTGGATAAACAGACGGTGGTCACGATCAAGGGTGCGGATAAATATCGGGTCGGGCAGGTGGCGGCCGAGATTCGCGGTTTGAAACTCCCGGAGCCCTACAAGGGAAAGGGGATCAAATACGCGGGTGAGGTGATTGAACGAAAAGAAGGGAAAACAAGCAAGTAAGCGATCGGTCCGCACGGGCCCCGCTGATGAATGGAGACCAGAACCATGCTGAATGTTCAACTAAAAGTCGAATCGAGAATGCGCCGCCACCGACGCGTGCGCCAAACCGTGGTGGGGGTTCCCCATCGTCCGCGCCTGGTGGTGTTTCGGAGCAATCTCCATATCTATGCCCAGATCATTGATGATCTGGCCGGAAAAACCCTGGTCTCCGCATCGACGCTCGATCCGGACTGCAAAAAGAGCATCGGACGCGGGAACAATGCGAAGGCCGCCGAGGCGGTCGGGCAGCTCGTTGCAAAGCGCGCCCTGGCGAAAAACATCAAGACCGTTGTGTTCGATCGGGGGGGCTATTTATTCCACGGCCGCGTCAAGGCATTGGCGGACGCGGCGCGGCAGGGCGGTCTCATTTTTTGAGGCCCGTATACGGGCTGGGGACAGATTTGAAATCTGTCCCCTCCCACTTTTTAAGGAGTAAAATCTGGTGAAAGTCAATCCGAACGAGCTGACGCTGAAGGATAAGGTGGTTTTCATCAATCGTGTCGCCAAAGTGGTGAAAGGCGGCAAACGGTTTAGTTTCAGCGCCCTGGTCGTTGTCGGCGACGGTCACGGCTGGGTGGGCATGGGGAAGGGGAAAGCGGCCGAGGTTCCGGATGCGATCCGGAAGGCTGTTGAGCGCGCGAAGAAAAACCTGATCAAGGTTCCGTTGAAGAGCTCCACGATACCCTTCGCCGTCACGGGTCATTACGGTGCGGAGGAAGTGTTGTTAAAACCCGCGTCGGAAGGGGCCGGCGTGATTGCCGGGGGAGCGGTTCGGGCCGTGATGGATGTCTGCGGGATACAGAATATCATCAGCAAGTCGCTGGGCAGCGGGAATCCCTACAACGTCGTCAAGGCAACGCTGATCGGTCTACAGGAACTGCGCTCCCCGGATGATATCCGGAAGATGCGCCGCACTGAAATGTCGGAAGAGGTGGGATATGTCGGCAAACCGGCCGCGTAAATTGTCCATTACATTGCTTCGAAGCACCATCGGGTATCCCCGGCAGAAGCGGCAGGTCGTCCGATCGTTGGGCCTTCGGCGGATTCGTCACACCGTGGTCCGTCCGGACACGCCTCAGATCCGGGGCATGATCGCAAAGATCAATCATCTGCTGGATGTCAAAGAGGTCTCTCAATGAGATTGAACGAGTTGCGGCCGCAAACAGGATCCCGGAAAAAAGAGAAGCGGATCGGGAGAGGGATCGGATCGGGACACGGGAAAACCTCCACCAAGGGCCATAAGGGCGGTCTTGCGAGAAGCGGCGGGGGAGGGAAGGGCCCGGGGTTCGAGGGAGGCCAGATGCCTCTGATCCGGCGAATTCCAAAGCGAGGCTTCACCAGTCTCTACCGCGATGACGCCGCCGCCGTTGTCAACCTTCAAAGTTTGAACCGGTTTGAGGCAAAATCGAACGTGACACCGGAGCAACTGAAGGGCGCCGGTCTGGTCCGTAATTCCGCGGTCGCGGTTAAGATATTGGGAGGAGGAGAATTAAGCAAGCCGCTGATGATCCAGGCGCATCAATTCAGTCGGTCCGCCGTTGAAAAGATCCAGAAAGCGGGTGGAAAGGCCGAAGTGATCAAGCCGGCTTCCGCAATAAAAGATGGCGCGCAGAAGGCCAAGTAGATGGTGAGGAGCGGCATCGGTGCTTGAGCGTTTTATCACCAATCTTCAGAACATTTTTCATATTCCGGAACTGCGTCATCGAATCCTGTTTACCCTGGGGATGCTGGCCGTCTATCGGATCGGCGCCCATATTCCGACTCCTGGGATCAACGGAGAAGAGCTCAGCCGGTTTCTGCAAGAGCAGGGCGGGGCGCTGCTCGGTTTCTTGGACATCTTTTCCGGCGGAGCGCTGTCCAGACTGACGATTTTTGCCCTGGGCATTATGCCGTACATCAGCGCTTCGATCATCCTTCAGCTGTTGACGGTGGTGATTCCGGCCTTGACGAAATTGGCCAAGGAAGGGGAGCGGGGGCGCAAGAAGATCATCCAATACACCCGGTATGGAACGATTGTCATCACCTTGATCCAGTCCTTCGGAATCGCGGTCGGACTGGAGGGAATGAACAACGGGGCGTTTGTCCAGCAACCCGGCGCGTCGTTTCGGATCATGACGATGATTACGCTCGCGGCCGGGACGGCTTTCCTGATGTGGCTGGGAGAGCAGATTACGGAGCGGGGAATCGGAAACGGCATTTCGTTGATCATTTTCTCCGGCATTGTGACCGCCATGCCGTCGGCGGTCATCAACACCTATCGTCTGTACGAGACGGGGCAGTTGAACCTGTTCTTTCTGATCCTTCTGGCGTTCCTGATGATCGCGGTTGTGTCGGCGATCGTATTTCTGGAGAGCGCACGGCGGAAAATTCCGGTCCAGTACGCCAAGCGCGTAGTGGGCCGGCGCGTCTACGGCGGACAGAGCACGCATATCCCGCTCAAGATCAACACGGCCGGGGTGATTCCCCCTATTTTTGCGTCGTCGATCATCGCCTTTCCGGCCACGATCACGGGTTTCATCCAGATCCCCTGGGTCCAGGATATCTCCCGCCAACTGGCCCCGGGCTCGGTGCTTTATACGATGCTGTATGTGGGAATGATCATCTTTTTCTGTTTTTTTTATACGGCCGTGGTTTTGAATCCGGTGGACATGGCGGACAACATGAAAAAATACGGCGGATTTATTCCCGGCATTCGTCCCGGCCAAAAGACGTCGGATTATATTTATCAAGTGCTGACCCGGGTCACCTTCGTGGGGGCGATTTATCTGGCGGTGGTCTGCGTGATCCCCGAAATCTTGATTTACAAGATGGGGGTGCCTTTCTTCTTCGGCGGAACATCGCTTCTGATCGTGATCGGTGTCGGGCTGGATACCGCACAACAGATCGAATCCCATATGCTGACACGACACTATGAAGGATTCTTGTCAAAGGGTCGTTTGAAGGGGAGAACGGGATAAGCGGGGGGGGTGTGCGGCTCGTTTTTTTAGGCCCGCCGGGCGTGGGAAAGGGGACTCAGGCGCAGCGACTGTCGGCGGAGCGCCTCATTCCCAAGATTTCAACGGGCGATATCCTTCGCGAAGCGGTGCAGAAAAAGACGCCGTTGGGAGTTGAGGCCCGTTCGTTTATGGACGGCGGAAAACTGGTCCCGGATGAGGTCGTGATTGGAATCATCCGCGAACGGTTGAAGGATCCCGATTGCCGCGGGGGGTTTGTCCTGGACGGTTTCCCAAGAACCGTTCCGCAGGCGCAGACCCTGGGCTCGATGCTGGGGCGGACCCAATCCGGAATTGACCGCGTTCTGAATTTCGAGTTGTCGAATGATGAATTGGTCCGGCGGCTGTCGGGCCGGCGAAGCTGTCCGGATTGTCAGGCGGTATACCATGTTGAGTTTAATCCGCCGAAGAAACCGGATCAGTGCGACCGGTGCGGCGGAAAGCTGATTCAGCGGAGCGACGATCAGCCGGAAACGATCCGAAAACGGTTGGAAGTTTACCAATCACAAACACTTCCGTTGATCCGCTTTTACGGGGATCAGGGAATCCTGACTTCGATCGACGGATCGGGCAGTCCGGAGACGGTCTATCGAAGAGTGATGACCGCTGTTGGAAAGTAGATTTCGAGCCATGATTATTTTAAAGTCGCCCGACGAAGTAAAAAAAATCGAACGGGCAGGACGAATTGTGGCGGAGGTCCTGCAGGAATTGAAGGAGCAGGTGAAGCCCGGGGTGACAACGCTGGACCTGGATCGAATCGCCGAGGCCGGGATACGGAAGCGCGGCGGGCAGCCGGCATTCAAGGGCTATCGCGGTTTTCCGGCCACGCTTTGTGCGTCCGTGAATGATGAAATTGTGCATGGCATTCCATCGAAGCGGACGCTTCAGGAAGGCGACATCATCGGATTGGATCTCGGTTCGATTGTGGAAGGCTACTACGGTGATTCGGCCATTACGGTAGCGGTCGGCGCCGTCCGTCCGGAAGTCAAACGTCTGGTCCGGGTGACGGAGGAGTCGTTGTACCGGGGCATCGAACAGATGAAGCCGGGGAATCGGCTGTCCGATATTTCCAACGCTGTTCAGACCCATGTCGAGGCGGCCGGCTATTCGGTGGTAAAGGACTTTGTGGGGCACGGAATCGGTCAGGCGTTGCATGAAGAGCCCCAGCTTCCCAATTTTGGGAAAGCGGGTCAGGGGCCCCGGCTGCGGGCTGGAATGGTTCTGGCGATTGAGCCGATGGTGAATATGGGGAAAGACGGGGTCCGCGTTCTCGGCGATCATTGGACGGCGGTGACGGAGGATGGAAGCCTTTCGGCCCATTTCGAGCATACCGTGGCCATTACGGAAGCGGGGCCGGTGATTTTGACCTCAAACAACGGGAGAATCTAACTCGGGATGTCGAAGGAAGATGTGGTTGAGGTTCAAGGC
>JACQHO010000011.1 GCA_016198945.1 Nitrospirota bacterium
AGCGCGCCCTCCAAGGCGATTGGATAATTGATCCCCCGACCGAGATACAGAAAGTCCCGATACCTGAAAAAACGCCGGGCCAGCTCCTGAGTCGCCGAATTTTGCTTCAACGATTCCTCGATCAGGAGCGGAAGATGATGCAGTTCATGGAGCAGCTTCGTCGCGCGCGTCGGACTCACCGTTTTTTTCACGGCTCCGAGATAAAAGGCCATGAGATAGAAAGCCGTCAATTGGGCCGTAAAGGTCTTGGTCGCCGCCACGCCGATCTCGGGACCGGCATGGGTATAGAAGGAGCCGTGGGACTCCCGGGCCATCGTGCTTCCCACGACGTTGCAGATCGAGACGACCCGCGCGCCCTTGGCCTTGGCCTCCTTCATGGCCGCCAGCGTGTCGGCCGTTTCGCCCGACTGGGAAACCGCGACCAATAGAGACCGGCGGTCCAGAATGGGATTCCGGTAGCGGAATTCCGAGCCGATGTCCACCTCGACCGGGATGCGGGCCAGCTCTTCGATCATGAATTTCCCGACCAAGGCCGCATGCCAGGAGGTTCCGCAGGCGACCAGCGATATTTTTTGAAGGCCCTCCACATCCGCCGCCGTCAGACCGATCTCGGGAAGAATGACTTCGTCTTTCTCAAGGAAGACGCGGCCTCGAAAGGTGTCCAGTACGGCCTGAGGCTGCTCATGAATCTCTTTGAGCATGAAATGCTTGTAACCGCCCCGCTCGGCCATGACAGGATTCCAGGAGATCGTCTCGATCTTCTTTTCCCTGAGCCGGCCGGCCGTGTCCTTGATCACGACGCCCTTCGGCGACAGAACGGCCGTCTCGCCGTCCTCAAGGAAAAGAATGTCCCGCGTATGGCTCAAGATGGCCGGAATGTCCGAGGCCACGAAATACTGCCCGTCGGCCAGCCCGGCGACCAGCGGACAGCCGTTTCGGGCCGCGATGAGAAGATCGGGCTCGTTCTCGCAAAGCACACAGACGGCATAGGCGCCCCGGACCTCCCTCAACGCCGAGCGAACGGCCTCCTCGAACGCCTTCCCGCGGCTCATCTGCCGGTCGATGAGGTGAACGATCACTTCCGTGTCGGTTTCGGACTGAAACGTCCGGCCTTCCGACTGCAACTCGTGCTTGAGCGCAAGATAATTCTCGATGATGCCGTTATGAACCAGAACCAGCGGCCCGACCCGATGGGGATGGGCATTCTCCTCCGATGGTTTTCCATGCGTGGCCCATCGTGTATGTCCGATGCCTATCCGGCCGGACGACACGTTTCCGGCCAGCGCCGCTTCAAGATTCGCGAGTTTGCCGACCGACCGTCGGAGCTCGATGCGGCCGTTGTGGAGATACGCGATCCCGGCCGAGTCATAGCCCCGATACTCCAGACGCCGGAGCCCCTCGATCAGAATGGGAACCGCTTCCTGCTTTCCGATATAACCGACAATACCGCACATGGCTTGTTCGCTTCCTTCCGGGCGTAATGTCCGCCTGAGGCGGATGCGCCCCTACAGCTTTTCTTTCTTTTTTCTCTTCTTCGCCCAGTCCTTTTTGACTTCCTGCTTGACGCGGCTTAACGCCAGTGCGTCCGGCGGAACGTCTTTGGTGATCGTGGATCCGGCCCCGATCACCGCGCCCCGGCCGATCCGGACCGGCGCGATGAACTGGGTGTCGCTCCCGACAAAAACATCGTCTTCGATAATCGTGGCGTGCTTGCGGACCCCGTCATAGTTGCAGGTGATCGTTCCGGCCCCGATGTTCACCCCTTTCCCGATCACGGCGTCCCCGAGATAGGTGAGATGGTTCGCCTTCGCTCCCTCGCCCAGTTCGGCTTTTTTCGCCTCCACAAAGTTGCCGATCTTGGCCCCTCGATGAAGCACCGTCCCGGGACGCAGATGCGCAAACGGTCCGACAACCGCGGCGTCCTCGATCGCCGATTCGGACAGCACGCAGGAATCCTTCACCGTCACGCCGGTTCCCAAACGGCAATCCGTCAGTCTCGTGTGGGAATGAATGACGCAGTCTTCACCGATGCGGGTCGTGCCCTCCAGACGAACATTCGGATAAAGGACGGTATCCCGCCCGATCACGACGTCGGCATCGATCCAGGTCGTTTCAGGATCCAAGAGGGTGACTCCCTCCCGCATATGCCGCTCGGCGATCCGGCGGGCGATCATCTTCTCGGTCCGGGCCAGATCAACCCTGGAATTGATTCCCATCACCTCGTCCGGGTCCGGTGCGGGAACCGCGAAAAGCTTCCGGCCCCGGCGAACAGCGGCTTTGACGATATCGGTCAGATAATATTCCTTCTGCGCGTTGTCCGAATTTAATTCCTTCAACGCCTCAAACAGGAACGGACGGTTCACCAGATAAAAACCGGTATTGATCTCGCGAATCGCCCGCTGATCCGGCCTCGCATCCGCTTCTTCGATGATGGCCCGGATCCCCCCGTCCGGATCCCGGATCACACGGCCATACCCCTCCGGATTGGGCAGGGTCGCGGTTAAAAGCGTCAGATCCGCTCCCTGATTCCCGTGGATCTTCAACATGGACTGGAGGGTTTCAACCGTTATCAACGGGACGTCCCCGTTCAAAATCAGGACCGGCCCGTTGAAACCGGCCAGCGCCGATTCCGTCTGAAGAACCGCATGGCCCGTCCCCAGAGGTCGTCCCTGATGAATGATCCGGATCGGCCGGTCTTTCAGAACGTCCTTCACCGCTTCGGCCTGATGCGCCGCCACCACGATGATTTTGTCGGACGGCAGCCGGCGGGCCGTCTCCACGGCATAGAGGATCATGGGGCGCCCGGCGACCGAATGGAGCACCTTCGCCCGCTTCGACTTCATCCGCTTGCCCTGGCCGGCGGCCAAAATCACGGTGGCGACCGTTGTCATGAGGGTCGCCACCCGGACCGGATCGGCCGTCCAGTCCCAAAAGCTGTGGTAATATTGAAAGCAATAGGGTCGGGTATAACGTTCGTCATATGATTCACATTAGGATGTTCCATAATACTCATTTTCCTTAATTCTTGCAAGCGTTTATTTGCATTTTTCCAGAGGTTTCAGTATCATGGGGAGCGTTTAATCGGAGCTGCCGTGGTCTTCTTGGAACTGGCCCTTTTCGGTATCAGGAATTTTTCAGAACTCACCCGACTGGCCTTCAAACCCGGAATGAATTTCATCCAGGGAGGAAACGGCGCCGGCAAGAGCACCGTTTGCGACATTCTGTTCACCGTGCTATCGCCGATCTCGGAAGCGGCGGTTGAATCATTCAGAACCCCAAAATCCCCAGCCATTTGTCAGGCCGCACTGATTTTCAAAACCAGGAACGACCGCATCTGTCGTCTCATCCGTGATTTCAACAGCGGCAAAAGCAGCCTGGCCGAACCGGACGCCTCCAATAAATTTCATGTCACGATGCAGGACGAGGAACCGATCGCAAAATTTCTAACGGAAGAAACCGGCGGCCTGACGCGCACCGAGTTTGAAGGCCTGTATTGGATGAAGGCGTCCTGGATGCCCTCGGCGCGCATCGTTGAAACCGGCCCTCCCGGCGCCGCGCCGAGCGCGCCCGTTTCAACCCCCTTGATCGCCCCACCGGTCGAAACGAAAACGAAGCCACATGACCGCGAAAAAAAGCAGAAACGACTGGACGAGCTAAAAGCGCTTCTCACCAAGGGCGATCAACTCTCCGCGCTGGAAGATCAACTCTCCGACCTTCAGTCCCGCTCGGCCGAAGCCAAACGCCGGCTGCGGATGGCCGCGGAAAAGACAACCGAACTGTCCCGTCTCTCGCAGCAGGGAGAGGCGTTCGAGCCGCTGAAAAACCTGCCGGAGGATTATGATCTCATCTTCGAAATCTCCGCCCAGCAGGAACAGCTTAAAAACGACCAACTGATCACGCTTGCTGAGGATGAAGAATTTTTAAAGCAGGACCTCGCCAGGATTCCAAGCCAGCCGATTTTTCTCAATGCGTATTTTATCGGCGGCGGCGGTCTCACCCTGGCCTCGATCATTCTTCTATCGGTTCTCGGCCTGGAAGGTCTGTACCAGCAACTCTTGATGCTGATGGTGTTGGCCGGCATTGGATCGATGGGATATGCCGGCTATCTTGATTTTAAAAAGTTAAATCGGCGGAAAGGGATCGAACATAGAATCCGCGAAACCGACCGGCAACGCCTGCGGGTCGAAGCGACCTTCAAAAGAGAAAACGCCGCATGCGTCGAACTTCTGAAAAAAACCGGTTGCGCCGATATCACAAGCCTCAAGGACAAGGTAAAGTCGTACGAGCAATGGGTTTCGGCCCAACGCCAATTGGAAGCGGACCTGAAGCAGTTTCTCGGCCAAAAAACGCTTGAGGAACTCGAACAGGCTGTGGAGACCCTGACGGGCCAAATGTCCCAGATCGAGTCGAAACTCAAGGAGTCTTCGTCGTTGCCGTCCGATATCTATCTGATCCAGGAAGAGGTCCGCGTCCTGGAACGGGACCTGGCCGCACCGGTTTCATCCCAACCACAACCGGATCTCCATTCACTCTCAAAGACCGTCATGGATGACCCGCCTTCTTCACCCCCCGCCGGCCGGATCTCAGGTTTTCTGTCACCCCGATACCGGGCCGCGCTTCAAACGGCCCCGGTAAAGTCCGTTCTGTATGCACAGATCTCGGAGCTAAACGCTCTGATTTCCCGGATGATGGGAAAACTGGGAGGTTCGACTGAAACCGAGTTGACGCTGGATAAAGAACTGATGCCGGTGCTGACCTCTCACACGAAAGCGCCGGTTGCATGGGAAGCGTTAAGCTCCGGCCAACAGGATCTCCAGCACCTCGTTCACCAGCTTGCGGTCGCCCAAACCCTGACGCAGTCCCGCCCGTTTCCACTCGTCCTGGACAACCCGTGGCCCATGCTGGATTCCTCGCACCAGCAGATGGTGCTGGACATTTTGCGTGAAATCGCGCAGAATACGCAAATCCTTTTGCTCTCATCGGCTCCGTACGCAGGCCGGGAGGGCGATCATCAAATCAAACTATAGGGCGCGATCCTTTGCACCCTGATCCGGGCGCGGACCGTCACGCCCATCGATGGATTGTCTCCGAATAAGAATGCGCGGTTTTTTTATCACGTTTGAGGGCACCGAAGGCAGCGGCAAAAGCACCCAGATCGGGATTCTGGCCCGTCGCTTGACCCGTCGCGGGTACCGGGTCATCGCCACACGGGAGCCGGGGGGCACCCGTTTCGGAGAGCAGATCCGGAAGGTTTTGCTGAGCATTCAAAATCACGGCCTGGATTCCCGGGCCGAACTCTTCCTCTATCTTGCCAGCCGAGCCCAGCACCTCGAAGAAGTCATCCTCCCGGCGCTCAAACAGGGAAGGATCGTCCTCTGCGACCGGTTCTCGGACGCGACGCTCGCCTATCAGGGGTTCGGCCGGAAGCTCGACATGAAGACCGTCCGCGCAGCGGTGAAGTATGCCGAAAAGGGGATTTTCCCGGATCGCACGCTGCTCCTGGACCTGGAGGTCGGCGTGGGATTAGACCGCGTCCGAAGCCGCGGCCGCCGCAACCGGCTGGACCGCGAGCAGCGGGCGTTTCACGAGCGCGTGCGCGCGGGTTATCGCCGTCTGGCCCGGATGAATCCTGGACGGATCAAGATCGTAACGGCCGGCCGGAACGCGGAGGCGGTGGCCGAGGAGATTCGATCCATCATCGACCGCGATCTGAAGATCCGAAGCACCGCGAGCCCTTGAGAGCAACCGGATGCCGCCCGAAGCCTCCTTTGAAAAAATCGTGGGCCATGCCCATGCCAAAGCCGTCCTGACGGCCGCGATCGGCGGCGGCCGCATCGCCCATGCCTATTTGTTTCACGGCGAGGCCCGGATCGGAAAATTCCTGACGGCCCTGGCGTTTGTCAAAACCGCGCTCTGCGACCGGCGGAAATCCGGTACGTCCTCCGCCTTCGGCGGATCCGGCCGCCCGCCCCTCACCGCCTGCGATCAATGTTCCTCCTGCCGCGCCGTCGAGTCCGGAAGCCATCCGGACGTCCATTTTGTCCGGCCGGACGGAACCCAAATCAAGATCGGACAGATCCGGGAACTGCAGAACGCCATCGCCTATAAACCGCTGATCGGTTCGCGGAAATGGTTTCTGATCGATGACGCCGACGCCATGAATCCCGAAGCGGCCAACAGTTTTTTGAAAACGCTGGAGGAGCCTCCGGATCACAGCACGCTGATCCTGATCACGGCCCGGCCCCAGGCCCTGCTGCCGACGGTCCTGTCCCGATGCCAGGCCGTCCGCTTCAGCCCTCCACCGCCCGACGAACTTTCGCCATGGCTTCAACAACGACGGGGCATCGGCTCCGGCGAGGCGCGGCTTCTGTCCACGCTGGCGATGGGAAAGATCGGTATCGCGGCCGAGGCCGACGCGGCCGAATTGAAGCTTGAGCGGGATCGGATTCTTGCGGCCCTGTCGAAGGAGCAACTTGAGGACCTGGCGGAACTTTTTTCCCGGCCGGATGAGCTGGCCGACTCCCAGGAGCAGCTTTACAAAACGCTGGATACGATCGAGATCTGGCTCCGGGACGTTCTGATTTTCCAGCACACCACTGAGCCGTCGCTTCTGATCAACCGGGACATCCCCGACCGGATCTCGGACTGGGGTCGCGCCGTCCCGACGGATTACGTGCTGGAAACGTTGACGCTGATCCATCTCTTGAAACGGGCCGCGCCCCGGAA
The DNA here is from genome assembly GCA_016198945.1 of Nitrospirota bacterium. Taxonomy (GTDB): domain Bacteria; phylum Nitrospirota; class Nitrospiria; order JACQBZ01; family JACQBZ01; genus JACQFA01. Next base: position 6,727 of record JACQHO010000011.1, read on the forward strand.
TCTCAACCACGCGCTGGTGCTGGAGACGGTGCTCTTAAAACTTCGCGACGCGGTGGTCCGAGAATCGGCTCCGGGCTCATAACCAAACGATCCTCACACGGCCATGAAACCATCACCCAAGAAAAAACCCCCGTATAAACGCAAAACCTTCTACATCACGACGCCGATCTACTACGTCAACGACGTCCCCCATATCGGCCATGCCTACACCACCGTCGCGGCCGATGTTCTGGCCCGATACAAACGACTCCGTGGCTACGAGACGTTTTTCCTGACCGGGACGGATGAACACGGACAGAAAGTCCAGCAGGCGGCCTCCAGGCAGGGAATGGACCCACAGATGCACGCCGACCGGATGGTCGTGGCCTTCAAGGAGTTATGGAAGCGCCTGACGATCTCGAACAACGATTTTGTCCGGACAACGGAAGACCGTCACAAACGAGTCGTTCAAGACGTCCTTCGAGAATTACAAGAACGGAATGTCCTCTATCAGGCATCGTACGAAGGCTGGTACTGCCTGCCGGATGAGCGCTTCTGGACCGATGAAGAAATCGCGGATGGAAGATGCCCGGAATGCGGCCGACCGGTGGAGCATATCTCGGAATCGAATTATTTTTTCAAGATGAGCGCCTTTCAGGACCGGCTCAGGCAGCATATCCGGAAACATCCCGAATTCATTCAGCCCGTCGGCCGACGAAACGAGGTGATGGGATTTCTGGAACGACCGCTTGAAGACCTCTGCATCTCACGCCCGCGCGCACGGCTCTCCTGGGGAATCCCCTTCCCGTTTGATCCGGATTATGTCACGTACGTCTGGGTGGACGCGCTTGTCAATTATATATCGGTCCCCGGCTACGGTTCCGATGAACGGCGATTTAAAAAATGGTGGCCGGCCGACGTCCATCTGGTCGGCAAGGACATTCTGACGACCCATGCCGTCTACTGGTCCACGCTCCTGATGGCGCTCGGGCTCGAACTTCCGAAAACGCTGTTCGCGCACGGCTGGTGGACCGTGGACGGCGAAAAGATGTCGAAAAGCCGCGGCAACGTGGTGGACCCCAACGCGATGGCGGCCGAGTACGGAACGGACGCCTTCCGATATTTTCTTTTGCGCGAGGTTCCCTTCGGTCAGGACGGCGATTTTTCGAAGCCGGCCGTAACGACCCGATACAACAGCGAGCTGGCAAATGATCTCGGCAATCTTTTTTCACGAGCGCTCGCGATGATCGAGCGATATGCCGGGGGCGTGGTGTCCAAACCCCATTCCAAATCGGTCAAGGCGGACGACCGGAGGATGGCCGCGCTGGCCGGGGGGCTTTATAAAACGGTCGGCCGGGAGATGGACCGGTTCGCGTTCCATCGCGCGCTGCGCGAGATCTGGACGCTTGTGGATTTCGCCAACCGGTATGTTGAGAAGAACGCCCCGTGGGAGCTGGCGAAGGACGAAAAAAAACGCCTTCGTCTGGACACCGTGCTGTATCATCTGGCCGAGACCTTGCGAATACTGGCGATTTATCTTTTTCCCTTCATACCGGAAACCGCACAGCGCATGGCCATGGAGATCGGTTGGCCCGCGCCGCTCGATCGGGCGCTGAAACCGCACGACTACCAATGGGGAAAGCTCAAGCCCGGCCGGCCGGTTCAAAAAGGAAAACCACTTTTTCCCCGGATGGAGCCGGCGGCGACGGCGGGGACAGATTTGAAATCTGTCCCCAACCCGGCCCCCGCCAATATAAATATAAAGGAGATCCGCATGGAATCCACGCAGACCGAACCCTCTTTAATCACCATTGACGAGTTCAGAAAACTGGAGCTCCGCGTCGGCCGGATCGTCGCGGCCGAAAAAGTGGCGGGGGCCGACAAGCTCTTGAAACTTTCGGTCAATATCGGAACCGAGACCCGCCCGGTCGTGGCCGGCATCGCTCTAAAATACGCCCCCGATCAACTCATCGGCAAATCGGTCATTTTGGTGGCCAACCTCAAACCGGCCGTGATTCGAGGAATCGAGTCGCGCGGGATGATTTTGGCGGCGGGAGACAAGGAGGTCGAGGCGCTGGCGACATTCATCGAACCGGTCCAGCCTGGATTGCGGGTGAAGTAGATCCCGCCCTAAAGTCTTGACTTCCCCCCAATTCATCCGTTACAATCGACCTCTTTTCAAGTCGGGATTCAGCTGAGCCGGACGGGCGAGGTGAATTCATCAAACAATGGGGAGAAGAAAATGGCGGTATTGATCAGACGGTTTAAGCTGGCAACGGGCCAGACGAAAGAAGACCGTATTATTGAGCAGGATCGCATCGAGCGGTATATGGGGATGTTCGAACGCGAGGACGTGAAGCAGCTTCAGACCGGCGAGAAAGTGACGATTGAAAAGGATGAGTGGCAGCTCCTTCCTTGAAAATGCGCTTCAGCTTCGCAGGGGCGTATTGCAATACGCCCCTA
>JACQHO010000021.1 GCA_016198945.1 Nitrospirota bacterium
AAGCCTTTCGGCCCATTTCGAGCATACCGTGGCCATTACGGAAGCGGGGCCGGTGATTTTGACCTCAAACAACGGGAGAATCTAACTCGGGATGTCGAAGGAAGATGTGGTTGAGGTTCAAGGCACGATTGTGGAGACTCTTCCCAACGCCATGTTTCGAGTCGAACTGGAAAACGGACACCGCGTTCTCGCGCACATCTCTGGAAAAATGAGAATGCATTTCATCAAAATTCTCCCGGGCGATAAAGTCACCGTGGAGCTTTCCCCGTACGACCTTACGCGGGGAAGAATTACGTACCGATTTAAATAAAAGGGGCGGGGGCCGCGGGACAGGCGGCGGCCCCGAGCAGGTGAAGAGATGAAAGTGCGATCATCGGTTAAAGCGATCTGTGCAAAATGCAAGGTCCTTCGTCGAAAAGGCGTGGTCCGGGTCATCTGCACAAATCGCCGTCACAAACAGCGGCAGGGATAAATACCGGCCGGGGACCGGGTGGGGACCGATTGGAACTCTGTCCCCCGCGGCGCGTCCCTTCCGGTTAAGGAGGAATCGTGGCCAGAATTGCGGGAGTGGATCTTCCCAGAGAGAAACGAGTGGTCGTGGGCCTGACCTATATTTACGGGATCGGCGAGTCCACCTCGATGAAGATCCTTAAGGCGGCGGGAGTCAACCCTTCGAAGCGGGTGAAGGAATTGAAGGAAGATGAAATCGTGACGCTCCGGGACATCATTGAACGCGACTATAAAGTCGAAGGAGATCTCCGGAAAGAGGGCTCGATGAACATCAAACGACTGATGGACATCGGAAGCTACCGGGGGTTGCGCCACCGCAAGGGATTGCCGGTTCGGGGCCAGAGGACAAAGACCAATGCGCGCACTCGGAAAGGCCCGAAACGATCCATCGGCATCAAGCTTAAGAGTGAAGCAACGGCGTAAAGCCGGCAACGGGTTCCGCCAACTCATCATGAGGTAATGCATGGGAAGCAAGAAGGGCAAGAAACGGGAAAAGAAAATAGTCCAGATCGGCATTGCACATATCCAGGCCTCCTTTAACAATACGATCGTGACGGTAACCGACATGAGCGGAAACGTGGTGGTATGGTCCAGCGCCGGTCATCAGGGCTTCAAGGGATCGAGGAAGAGCACGCCGTTTGCCGCGCAGCGGGCGGCGGAGCTGGCCGCGAAGAAGGCGATGGAGCACGGCATGCGCCAGGTCGATGTGTATGTTAAAGGACCCGGGTCTGGCCGCGAATCGGCGATCCGGGCGTTACAATCGGCCGGCTTGAAGATCAATCTGATCAAAGACGTGACGCCCGTTCCGCATAACGGTTGTCGACCGCCCAAGCGTCGACGGGTTTAAAAGCGAGCGGCCGGCTTTGCCGGCGCGCGGGAGAGCTCGGGCGGCCTGGGAGGACCTCTATCCTTCATGCCGCGGCGGCTCCCGGATATCCATAAGGAGGAATACAAAACGTGGGACGATATATCGGATCGGTTTGTCGGTTGTGCCGGCGGGAAGGAAACAAATTGTTTCTGAAGGGGAGCCGGTGCTATACGGAAAAATGCGCGATTGAGCGGCGGAACTATGCGCCGGGTCAACACGGCCAGGCGCGCCCCCGAATTTCCGAATATCAAACCCAGTTACGCGAAAAACAGAAGCTCAAGCGGATTTATGGGCTGTTGGAACGCCAGTTCCGGGGATATTTCGAGAAAGCGGCTCGCAAGAAAGGCATCACGGGAGAAATCCTGCTTCAGTTTCTCGAGAGAAGGATTGATAATATCGTGTACCGGATGGGTTTTTGTTCATCCCGAAAGGGGGCGCGGCAGATGGTCAACCACGGACATTTCCGGGTCAACGGGCGGAAGGTGGACGCCGCCTCTTTTCTCGTCAAGGTCGGCGACGTGATTGAACTGAAACCCTCCAGCCGGGAATCGGCTCAGATCCAGGCCTGGTTGACCGAGGCCGAGGGGCGGGGCATTCCGCAATGGCTGGAGTTGGACAAGTCGAATTTTAAAGGGCGGATTAAAGCCATTCCATCCAAGGAAGAGTTGGAAATGCCGGTGAACGAACAATTGGTGGTTGAACTTTATTCCAGATGATTCGTTTTCATCCCGGATGATCCGTATGGGTCAAGGGTTCATTCATCTATTGCAATGGCGTTGTTGATCCGCCGGTCGGGCGGAGTGGCCGTGAAGGAGGACATATGATTATCCGAACCAAAGATTTCCAGATTCCCAAGAAACTGGAAATGGAAGCCGAAACCTTAACTTCGACCTACGGCAAATTTTATGCCGAGCCTTTTGAGCGCGGTTACGGCACGACCATCGGAAATTCTCTGAGAAGGATTCTGCTTTCCTCAATTGCAGGGTCGGCCGTGACCTCTGTCAAGATTGAGGGGGTGCTGCATGAATTTTCAACCATACCCGGGGTGAAGGAAGACGTAACGGACATTATCCTGAATATCAAGAATCTTCGCTTTAAACTCCACACAGATCGTCCGAAGACCGTCCGATTGAGAAAGAAGGGATCGGGAGAAGCCCGGGCCAAGGACATCATCCATGATGCGGATGTCGAGGTTCTGAACCCTGATCTCCATATCGCCACGCTGGATAAGGAAGCGAATCTGGATATCGAGATGGTGATCCGCATCGGGAGCGGGTATGTCCCTGCCGACCGGAACAAGGAGGAGGGAATGCCGATCGGGGTGATTCCCGTGGACTCCATTTTTTCTCCCGTGAAGAAGGTCAATTTCACGGTTGAAAATGCGCGCGTGGGGCGGATTACCGATTACGATAAATTGATCATGGAGATCTGGACCGACGGCGGCGTCAAACCGGAGGACGCTCTGGCGTACGCCGCCAAAATTCTGAAGGATCATCTTGCGATCTTCATTAATTTTGACGAAACGGCCGAGCCGGTGATGGAGCACGTTGAGGACAAAAAGACCGAGTTCAACAAGCATCTTTTACGGAGCGTGCACGAGCTGGAGCTGTCCGTTCGCGCCGCCAACTGCTTGAAAAACGCGAACATCAAGACCATCGGCGATCTGGTTCAACGGTCGGAGTCCGAAATGCTTCGAACCAAGAATTTCGGCCGGAAGTCGCTCAATGAGATCAAGGAAATCTTGTCGGAGATGGGTCTTTCTTTGGGGATGAAGGTGGATCATAACCCCTCCGGTGAGGGTTTCGAGAAAGGGGAGTAACGCCGATATGCGTCACAAAAAGCGCGGACGACAATTGGGACGGGATACGGATCACCGCCGTGCCCTTTTCCGAAATCTGGTGACATCGCTGTTGGAGCATGAACGGATTGAGACGACCGAAGCCAAGGCGAAAGAGATCCGGGGCATTGCCGATCGCATGATTACCCTTGGGAAGCTGGGTCATCTTGCCGCCCGAAGGAGGGCGGCGGCGTATTTGATGGATCCCGCTGTCGTTTCAAAATTATTCTCTGAAATCGCCCCGCGGTTTACCCGGCGGCCCGGAGGTTATACGCGTCTGATTCGAACCCGCGTCCGAATCGGCGACGGGGCCAGAATGGCCGTGGTCGAACTGGTTGTTCAGGGGCAGCTTGCCAAACCCAAAAAGACCGAGGCGCCCAAGGAAGCTCCCGAAAAGAGCGCCTAAGGCATGCTCGGTTCTACGATCCTTCAGGGGCAAGAAGCCCGCATCCCTGAACGGATCCGAAGTCCTTCGATTCCTTCTCCATTCCGTGTCTTACGGGACGCTTTACTCATTTCCTCGTGTATGTTATAGTAGTGACGCTATGGGTGCGGCTCAAATTCCAAGAATGATTCTGCTGTCCCTGATCGGAATGCTCCTGGTGTTGTTGGTCTGGGTATTATCAGTCGGCATTGAACGCCGCGATATTTTTCCGTCCTCAAGGGGACTGATCACCGAAGCGGATATCGAGATGGATCGGTTTGCGTTGAAGCAGATCCGCGGCGGTTTGGTGGAATGGGATGTCCATGCCAAGCGGGCGGAGTTGTTTGAAAATCGCCATGCGGTTCTTTTGAACAATCTGGACGCCATCTTGCAGACGGACGAGGGACTCCAGGTGAGTTTCTCAGGGGATCGGGGATGGTTAAACACCCAAAGCCGGGATTTTGAGATCAGGAAAGACGATGGGGATCTGAACGTATCGATGAATAACGGTTATTCCATCCAGGCCCCTTCCCTGGCATGGAAGGATCGGA
>JACQHO010000161.1 GCA_016198945.1 Nitrospirota bacterium
CGTCCATCATGCCCGGAAAGGTCAATCCGGTCATCGCCGAGTCGGTTCTTCAAGTGGCGGCACAGGTGATCGGGAATGATCTCGCCGTGACGATCGGCGGCCAGGCCGGAAATTTTGAGTTGAATGTCATGATGCCGGTCATGGCCTACAATCTTCTCCAGTCCATCGAGCTTCTCGCGCGGTCGGCCGAGAACTTCACGACCCGTTGCGTCCAGGGCATTCAGGCGGATGAGGCCCGCAATCAGGCCATGATCGAGCAGAGCCTCGCGATGTGCACCTCGCTCGCGCCCGAGATCGGGTACGATGCCGCCGCGAAAATCGCCAAGGAGGCCTACAAAACCGGAAAGACGGTCCGCGAAATTGCGCGGGCCCATAAAGTCCTGCCGGAACAACGGTTGGCCGAGCTGCTCAATCCCTGGAGCATGACGGAACCCCGGTCTGAGTCGAAGAAGAAAAAGTCAAAATAGAAAGGCAGCCATGAAGGCCTCCGACCTTTTTGTGAAATGCCTTGAACAGGAAGGGGTGAAATATATCTTCGGACTCCCCGGCGAGGAGAATCTCGACCTTCTCAACTCCCTTCAATCCTCTTCGATCACCTTTATATCGACGCGCCATGAACAGGCCGCGGCCTTCATGGCGGACGTCTACGGCCGGCTGACGGGCCGGGCCGGCGTCTGCCTTTCCACGCTGGGTCCCGGCGCGACGAACCTTGCGACCGGGATCGCCGATGCCAACCTGGATCATGCGCCGCTGGTGGCGATCACGGCCCAGGCCGGGCTGGAACGGATTCACAAGGAGTCTCACCAGTACGTCGACATCCTGCATTGCTTCGAGCCGCTGACCAAATGGAACTCGCGTGTCGAGCGGGCCTCGGTGATTCCCGAAGTCGTACGAAAGGCTTTTAAGACGGCCCAGTCCGAGAAACCCGGCGCCTGCCACATCGAGCTTCCGGAAGATGTGATGACGATCGAGATCGGCCAGGAGCCGCTTTCGACCGTACGTGCCCGACGTCCTTCACCCGACCATCAGTCCTTGAAAACGGCCGCTCGCCTGATTGATGAATCCCAACAGCCGTTAATCCTGGCCGGCAACGGCGCTGTTCGCGGGAAGGCGGCCAAGGAACTTTTAGCTTTTTCGCAGAAAACCGGAATCCCGGTGGCAAATACCTTTATGGGCAAGGGGATCGTTCCGTGGGATTACAATCTGGCGCTGCTCTCGATCGGTCTTCAGTCGCGGGACTATATCTCGTGTGGTTTTGAGCGGGCCGACCTGGTGATCGCGGTGGGGTATGACCTGGTTGAATATTCGCCGCGGCATTGGAATCCGGATGGAAAGAAACCAATCATTCATATTGACTTTACGCCCAGCGAGGTGGATGCCTATTATCAGCCGTCGGTCGAGATCGTGGCGGATGTCCGTGAGACATTGGAACTTCTGACGCGTGAGGTTCAGGGCCAAAAAGATACGAGCTATCCGAAAACATTGCGGGCATCGATCTTGAAGGAGCTGGGAGAAGGCGTGACGGATGAGGGTTTCCCATTGAAGCCTCAGCGGATCATCCACGATGTCCGTGCCGTGTTAGGTCCTGAGGATGTTCTGATCAGCGATGTGGGCGCCCACAAGATCTGGATCGCGCGGCTGTTCCACGCCTCGGTTCCGAATACGGTGATCATCTCGAACGGTTTTGCCGCGATGGGAATCGCGCTTCCCGGCGCGATCGCGGCAAAACTGGTGAATCCCGGCCGAAAAGTTCTGGCGATCTGCGGCGATGGTGGATTCCTCATGGTCTGCTCGGAGCTTGAGACGGCCCGGCGGCTGGGCCTGGCCTTTGTCGTATTGATCTTCAATGACAACGGCTACGGCCTGATCAAATGGAAACAGCAGAAGAAGTTCGGCCGGGAGTTCGCCACAAGCCTCGGCAACCCGGATTTTAAACAACTGGCCGAATCCTACGGCGCGAAGGGGTATCAAATCAGCGCGGCAAAGGAGCTGATTCCGACGCTGCGGGAGGCCTTCGCCCAAAAAGTTCCGGCCGTGATCGAGGTGCCGGTCGATTATCGTGAGAATTTTCGTTTTATGGACCAGCTTGACCGGTTCATTTGTCCATTGTAGGGGCTCGCGTCGCCCCCTCCGCACATCGGCTGCAAACCGCCGAGTGCAGGCTGGCGGAGCCAGACGGAGCCTCCCCCTCTCGCTCGCCGTGCTCGCTGGAAAATTCCACGGCCGGTTCGAGTGAGAGGACCACGGTTTTGCGATTGAAGAGGTGAGTCATGATCAAGGAATACCAAATCTTTCTTGCCGGAAGTTGGAGGCCGTGCAAAAAAGCGGTCGAGGTCACAAACCCTTATAACGAAGAAGGGATCGGGATCGTTCATCAGGCCGGGGAGGAGGAAATCGAGCTCGCGATCCGCGCGGCCCGGAAGGCATTTCCGGAGCTGCGCCGGATGCCGCTTTATCGTCGGTCCGAGGTGCTCCAGAAAATCACGGACGGTGTCGGGGAACGTCGGGAAGAATTGGCCCGGATGATCTGTCTGGAGGCCGGCAAGCCGATCACGGACGCACGGGCCGAGGTGAGCCGCGCGATGCTGAATTTTCAGACCGCCGTTGAAGAGACCAAGCGCCTCGGCGGTGAGGTGATCCCGATGGATCTCGCACCCGGTTCGGAATCGCGTTTCGGGATCATCCGCCGGTTCCCGATCGGGCCTATTCTTGGAATTTCCCCGTTTAATTTTCCGCTCAACCTTGTCGGCCACAAGATCGCGCCGGCGATCGCCTCGGGGTGTCCGATTATTCTGAAACCGGCGCCTAAGACGCCGATCACGGCCCTGATGCTGGGCGAAATCATCGCCCAATCCGGCTTGCCGGCCGGCGCGGTGAGTATTCTCCCTTGCAGCAACGATCTGGCCGAGACGATGGCGATGGACGAGCGGTTCAAGCTGCTCTCGTTCACCGGCTCCGCCAAGGTGGGATGGGATCTGAAAAGCAAGGCCGGAAAAAAGAAGGTGCTGCTCGAGCTGGGCGGCAATGCCGGCGTGATCATCCATCAGGACGCCGATCTGGATCTTGCAGCCCGACGCTGCGCGGCCGGAGGATTTTCGTACGCGGGCCAGTCCTGCATCTCGGTCCAGAGGATTTTCGTTCAAGAGCAGGTAGTCAAACCGTTTCTGGACCGCTTCCTTAACCTTGTCAGGGAGCTTAAGACCGGCGACCCGATGGAGGAGGGAACGAATGTCGGGCCGATGATTAATTCCGACGCGGCCGAGCGGACAGAGCAGTGGGTGGTTGAGGCGGTTCAGCAGGGGGCGAAGGTACTATCCGGCGGGAAGCGCCGGGGCCGGATGTTTGAACCGACGGTGCTGAGGGACGTGACGCGCGTTATGAAGGTCTGCAGTGAAGAAGTCTTCGCGCCGCTCGTGGTCGTGATCCCGTATCGTGAGTTTGACGAGGTCTTATCGGCAATGAACGACTCAGTGTACGGCCTTCAGGCCGGCGTCTTCACGAACGATCTCAAGAAAGTTTTCCATGCCTATGAAGAACTCGAAGTCGGCGGCTTGATGGTGAACGAGGTCCCGACCTACCGGATCGATCCCATGCCCTACGGCGGCATCAAAGACTCCGGCCTTGGCCGTGAAGGCGTGCGGTATGCGATTGAGGAAATGACCGAACTGAAACTGCTGGGATTAAACTTGAAGTAGACTAAACTTCCGGTCAGTGATGCCCGGTTCGTCTCTGGCGGTTC
>JACQHO010000164.1 GCA_016198945.1 Nitrospirota bacterium
AGAGTAGGTGCCTGTCACCTTTTGAGGTACAACCTATTGATAAATCAAGATGCTGCTTTCATCAGTGCGGCTCGAATGATCTCGATCCCCTTATTGATCTCATCTTCACTCATGACCAGTGGAGGAGCCAGTCGCACCACGGTGTTGGAATGAAGCGTCCAGCCGAGAATCAGGCCGGCCTCGCGGCAGTATGAAACGAACCGCTCCGTCAATTGGGCGTTCTTCAACTCAAAACCGATCAACAACCCTTTTCCCCTAACCTCCTTCACGCCGCCAATCTGGGATAACTTTTTCAACTGATTCATCATGTATCGGCCGAGACGTTCGGCACGGTCCGGAAGTTTATTTTCAATCAGAAAATCCAACGCCGCGAGTCCGGCGGCGCAGCTTACCGGATGGCCTCCGAATGTCGTCACATGAGAAAGCGGCGGGTCTATCGAGAGCGTCTTCATGATTTCCGGTCGGCCGATAAAAGCCCCTAACGGCATTCCGCCTCCAAGGGCCTTGGCGAGCACAAGGATGTCCGGCAGGACGTTCCAGTGTTGACAGGCAAAAAGCCTTCCCGTCCGGCCCATTCCGGTCATGACCTCATCGAAGATTAATAACGCGCCGGTTTCATCGCACCGTTCGCGAAGTTTGGGAAGAAAGTCATCGTCGGGGATATTCACCCCGCCCTCCCCCTGGATCGGTTCCACAATCACGGCGGCGGTATGACGATCAATCGCCTTTAAATGTTTGATGCCGTTAAAGGGAAGAAATTTGACGTTCGGCAGAAGCGGCCGGAACGGTTTTTGATAGACGTCGCGTCCGGTGACGGAAAGAGATCCTTGGGTATCGCCATGAAAACCGCCTTTAAACGCGATCAGTGTTTTCCGTCGCGTGTATTTCTTTGCGGTTTTGAGCGCGCCCTCGACCGCCTCGGTCCCGCTGTTCGTGAAATAGGTGACGGAAAGGGGAGGCGAAACCAGTTCGGCAAGGCGTTTGGCGAGACGGACCTGCGGCTCCTGGATGAACTCACCATAGACCATGACATGAAGATAACGGGCGGCCTGATCGGCCACGGCCTTGACCACGGCCGGATGGGCATGACCGATATTCGCCACGCCGATCCCCGAGATGAAGTCGAGGTAGGTCTTCCCTGAACGGTCCGTAATCCGACAGCCGTCCGCCCTTTCCACCTCGACCCCCATCGGCTCCGCTGAGGTCTGACAGACATAGCGCAGAAAATCATCCTTCAAAGGGTTTGGATTTTCTCCCCTCACGCCTAACTCCTCACGCCTCACGGCATTTCAAGATTCACCCATCGTACGCGATCGGCAATGAACCGTCTTCCGTCCTGCGGCCATCCCGCCGGAGGCTGTTGCATCCGTCCGACCGGACAGATCCGGTTGACGCCGGCCCGTCCCAGGGCCTCGGCCAACGGCCGGAGACGCGATTCGGGAGCGGCGATTCCCGCGGCCTGAAGATAGGGCCGCCAGGCCTCCAACCGCGGGATGACATGCATCAGGTCGTCGATGGGTTTGACCCGGACGGTTCGATACAAAGGGGACAGGATGAAGGTCGGATCGGCTTCGTAGATCACAGTCCAGAGCGTTCCGGTTTCGCTTCCGAAGACGATCACCTCTTCTTCGCCGTTGGCCTGTTTGATCTCGGCCACGCTCCGTATCTGATGAAGCCTCGCCGAGGTCGCGGTATCGACCGGCCCCCGCGGAAGTTCCTTCTCCAGCCGGGCGAGCTCCTGCCCCATAGCCTTTGCAAACTGGCGCGGAAAACGGGATCCGCCTGTTTCGACATAGAATAGATGCGGGGAGAGACATCCTTGCTGATCATACATGGCGACATCCAGCGCCGCGTTCCGCGAGACGGCTTTAAGATCGTCCAAGGCTTCTCGTCCGATCAAGCCCAGGCTGACACGATGGCCGTAGCCGATCAATCGAGGAAGAGCAGGCCGGCTTCGGCCCACGGTGAGATGAACCGCCATGACGGCCTCATCGCTTCCCGCGGCAATGACCAGCTCGCTGCGGCCGAAGGCGATCTCCTCGATGCTTTTGGATTCCGGTTTTCCGCCCGGCCACCAAACCACGGCAAGGCAATGTGCAAGGCGCGGTTCGATTTCAACGAGCGTCCGCGCGAAGAGCGCCGTCAACAGCGGCTCATCGGAAGAGACCTTGACCAGACAGGACGACTTGACCAGAAGCGAGGCGATCAATTCGGATGCCCCGAGGCCGGGGATATTTCCGGCCAGGATCGTGGTCGTCATCCGGGGGCCCATGGCTCGAATGAGACGCCGGGAGCCTTCATCTTGATCTTCAAATCCGTCCAGCATTCGTAAGTCGCCCAACTCCTGATCAAGAATACGAGTCAGAACGTCCCTTTGAAATCCCTCCATCAAGCGGGTGACTCCCAGCCGGACCATGGCCGGAGAAAGTCCGGTGATGCCTGGAAGGGCCGCTTCGGCCGTCCTCCGCATCGGATCCTCCGGCTTCAGCCACCGCGAAACGGCGGCATCGATGATTTTTAGAATGGCCTCCGTCGATTGTCTTGAGAGATGCTGTTCCTGCGCGGCCAGGAGCTGGTTGATCACATCCGAAAGCGTGGTCGCGGTCAGGACGGGGAGCCGGATCTGTACCGCGCCGAATTTCAATTTTGTGAAGGTTGAAATCTTGATCGGGGGGGGGAGATAGAAACCATCCAGGTTGAAACGGTCGGTCATCGGGCCCTCAGAAGCTCTTCGACGATCAAGGAACAGCCGCGGGCCTCGGCACCCGAGGCCCGGCCGAGGATCTCAAACCCGTCGGCGATCGTCCGACCGACGTCCTCGGTCTGCAAGGCCATGACCGAGCCGCAATTGGCCAGATCGTAATGACGGAGGAGGCCCGTTTGGCCGGGCGGGAGTTCTTCAAGCGTTTCCGGGTCCACGATCAGGGTACGAACCCAGGGCGGGATCCTTTTCCGCCTCAGGCGGAGGCGGGGGCGTTCGATGTCATTCACGCAATCGGCAAGCACATTATCGTAAAACTGTGAACACATCTCGGTCATGCCGTACTCATTGACGATGTGCGTTTGAGGAACGCCGAAAACCTCTTCATACCGCCGGTACAATTCTGATTTGGAAAGATCGATCCTCCGTCCTTTGAATCCGCCCGTGTCCATGATCCGGCTTCCGTTCGGCAGACGAAGCGAAAGACGATGGTTTCGGGCATATTCCAGAACCTCGTGAAAGGCCAGCGTGACGCCGAGAAGCATCACCGGTCTGTTCCGGTCACAGGCCTCGGTCAGGGTCTTCAATAGACGGTCGATGTCCAGACCGGCGTCATTGATATAGTAGGCCGCCTCCTCGCCCCCGTATTCTTGACGAACCATCTCCATCATGTGGGAGAGCGAGGACCGGGGCCAGAGATCGGGCGATCCTGCCAGGATCATCATTTTCATCTCGGCCAGATCGGGGAGCAGGTGGGACGAGAAGTTCAATAACGCCGATGCACGATAAATCTCCAATCGAGGAACCGGATGTCTGCCGCGAATTTCAGGTCCCCTCGACGTGCCGCTGGTCAGAAAAACCTTTTCCGGCCGGCCGCAGGCCAGGTCGAATTCTTTGAAGGCCTCCGTCGGGACGGCGGGAATTTCGCGCCAGGAGGCGACGAAGTCCGGTGTTTTGTTTTTGGCCTCGCAGTATTTCCGGTAGATCGGATTCCGGGCAAACTGGTACGTAAAGACCTTGAGCGCCAATGCTTCAAATCCGGCTTCACCGGGCCGTCGGATGTAATCCAGTATTTCGTCGTCAATCCTGTTTTCTCGCGTGTCCATTCTACGGGCATTATACGCCGGAACGCAGTGCGAGGCAATACAGGTGCGGTCGGCTGCGTTGCCGAATTTCAGTTTTGTTTTCAGTTGACAAGGCAACTATAACTGCTTTATATTTACTGAGTTAGTGCAACGAGCGTGAGACGGCGGCCTTGGCCAAATCGCGTGTTGAACACCGGGGGGGTCTTAATAAAGGATTGAATAGGTCTTTCGGCCCATTGACGAAGGAGATGAAGTCCGATAGGATAAGCCAAAATTACCGGCAGCTCTCAAAATGAAGTCGTTAAAAGGAGGCAGACGATGAGTTTAGATTATGTAAAATCAACGCCCGGTTTTGAGAAGTTCATGCCAAAAGATTACAGGGACCTGATCGACCACGGTCCGTTTGGGAAAAAGGTCTCCGTCTCGCAGGTCGGAACCTTCAAGGAGATTTTGGAAGAGCATCCCATGTGCGCCGGCTGCGCCATGACGCTCTTCATCCGTCTTTCCCTCATCGCCCTCCCGAATCCGGAAGATACCATCATCGTCGGCACCGCCGGTTGCGGTCGCCTCGCCATTTCCCAGGCCGCCGTCCCCTTTGTGTACGGTAATTACGGCGACACGAATGCCGTGGCCTCCGGACTCAAGCGCGGACTGATGACCCGTTTCCCGGACAAGCACAAGGATGTGGTCGTGATGGCGGGCGACGGCGGGCTCGCCGATATCGGCTTCTCGATGTTGATGCATTCCTGGTTCAGGAAGGAAAAGTTCACGACGATCATGCTCGACAACGAGGTCTACGGGAATACCGGCGGTCAGGAAAGCGGAATGACCAACATCGGCTCGGTTCTGAAGATGGCGCCCCTGGGCAAGAAGTTTGAGAAGATCGACATGCCGGACCTGGCCAGGACGGCCGGCTGCGCCTATGTGGCGTTGGTCGTGCCCAACAATCCGAAACGGGTGGAGCAGTGCATCAAAAAAGCGACCCTGATCGCACGCGAAGTCGGCCCGACCTACATCCAGGCCTACACCTCCTGCAACATCGAATACGCCATCCCCACCGACAAGGTGATGGAAGACGCCAAGAATGTCGAAAACGACCGCTATCAATTCAAGGAATATATCTCCGAGGACGCGAAGCAGTACCTGGCCGAGAAGTGGGGATATAAGGAGTACGCCAAGAAGGCCATCCAAACGACGGAGGCGGCGAAATGAGATTCAACATCCGAATGGCGGGCGTCGGCGGTCAGGGCGTCGTGACGGCCTCCCATGTTTTCTCGACGGCCGTGATCAATGCCGGCGGCGAGAGCACGATCGTCCCTTTCTACGGCTCCGAAAAGCGCATGGCCCCGGTTGAATCCTATGTCCGGGTCTCGAGCGATAAGATCTACGAGATCGGCGAGATCATGTTTCCCCATATCATCATGGTATTCCATCCCCAGGTGATTACGCACGGCAAATCCTACACCATGCCGTTCCATTTCGGCATCAAAGACAACGGGACGATCCTGGTCAACTCCAAGGAGGAAATCCCGTTGCCGACCGATGAAATGTCCATTCTCGTGGGGCGGGGGGTTCAGTTCCGCTATATCGCGGCGACCCAGATGGCGCTGGATGTGGCCGGAACCGATCTGGCGACCAATATGGTGCTGGTGGGAGCCATCGCAGGGATCACCGGTCTGGCGACCCGGGAAGCCGTGGCCCAGGCGGTTAAGGAACGCTTCCTTGGAAAAGGTTTCGTCGTATCCGGCGGTACGGCCTCGCTGGATTCGGTCGTCGAGCGGAAATTCAAGCACAAGCAGGAGTTGCTGGAAAAGAACATTGCCGCGGTGAATGCCGGTTGGGATTACGCCGAAACCCACGGCTGGCAGATGTCCAAGAAAAAAGAGGCCGTTGCAGCTCCAGCCGGTCGAAAGTAGACAAAAGGGGGTCCGATGTATCTTGTTGCGAATATTGATCCTGGCATTTGCGGCGCCACCAGTTGCACGCTTTGCACCCAGTTCTGTCCCGAGGCTAATACGATTCAGTACGATAAAGAACGCAAGACGGCGTTCGTATCGGTGGATCGGTGCAAAGGATGTGCTCAATGCGTCTGGGTCTGCGACAACATGGCGAAACACCATGCCATTAAAATGATCATGATCGACCAGTTACCCGAGGAATTTGCAAACAAGCTGACCAAGAACATGTCGTATGAGCAGGAAAATCTTAAACCGTCACCCATCAATAAGTAAATCGCCAACGGAGAATCATGTACTTAAAAAAGGAACACCTCTACAAGAGAGATGAACCCTATGTTCTAAAGCCGGGCCCGGAGGGGTATGTCCCGCCGGCGGCTGCGTCGATGGGGATCGAGCTTCCCGATCCGGGTGAGGGATTGATCTACGGCTGCAAGACGAATGAAGATGCCGTGATGGAGGAGATCGCCAAGCAGATGCTTACGGGAAAGAACCCGACCATTTTCCCGGGGCCGCTGGTCCTATGGAACTGGAATGACCATGCCAAGATCAAAGCACAGGCGGTATTGGAAATTGCCAACGAGATTCCTAGGGTGATGATCATTCCAATGCCGGACTACCGTCCGAAATATCCGAAAATCGAACCGGAAGAAGAGATCAATCCCAACCATCCGAACCTGACGATCTGGCACAACAAGATCGAGGTCTGCATCTTTGTCGGCGTGCATTGTCATTATGCCAATCTCACTCTCAAAATGATACGGGCCGGAACAAACTGTCTGACCATCGCGGTCTGCGCGGAACAGGGGCATGAGGACGCGATGCTGACGGTCCGGGATTCGGATGACAGCAAGCTCCGAAGACTGGCCCAGGTGATCCGGAAGGTGCGTGAGTCCATGGGGATTCCGGCCCCGACCCGACCTCCCTTCGGCGGCGGAAAACGCGAGATTGTGACGCCGGAGGAATGGACCAAGATTCGGAAAGAGGGTCTGGCCATGGCGGGAAACCCTCCGAAGGGAATGCCGCTGCGTGAAGGCCAGATGCCCCACGTTTAATTATAAAAAGGGGAGAGATCATGAGCGAACCAATGGAGCCCGAACAGAAGACAAATCCTCAGGGAGACCCGATCACTTCAGCCGCGGTCAAAGTGGAAGCGGGCAAAGATCCGCATGGCGAGGCCAAAAAGCAACGGGTCGTC
>JACQHO010000162.1 GCA_016198945.1 Nitrospirota bacterium
GTCGTAGGGGCTTTCCTCCCGCCGGGTGAATCCGCTCAAGCCCCCGAACTGACGGATCGTCTGAAACTGATCCCGGCGGCCCGTGATCAGTTTGTGCGCATAAACCTGGTTGCCGGTATCCCAGACGATCTTGTCCCGCGGCGCATCGAAAACGGCATGCAACGCCAGCGTCAACTCCACAATTCCCAGATTGGTCGCAAGATGCCCACCGTTCAACGAAGTGACGCGGATGATCTCCTCCCGGATCTCCTGTGCCAGCCGAGGCAATTCGGTCCGTGGGAGTTTTTTAAGATCCTCCGGGCTGTTGATCCCGTCCAACAAACGCATAGGTGCTCCTATTAGAATAGAGATTAAACTTTTCGTTCAACGACAAATCGCGCGATCGCCCGAAGAGGATCGGCTTCGGGACCGAAGGCCGATAACGCCTCCTGCGCCTCGCGGATCAAGCGATCGGCAAACCGCTTGGACTCGGCCAGACCCACCCCCATCGGATAGGTCAGTTTCCGGCGAGCCCCGTCTTTACGAACCCGTTTCCCCGTTTCCTTCTCGGTTCCTTCCAGATCCAGAATATCGTCCGCCACCTGAAACGCCAGCCCCACCTTCTCTCCGTAAACCGTCAGGGAAGACAGCGCATCGGGGAGCGCCTTGCCCAGGAGGGCGCCGATGCGGACGGCGGCTCGGATCAGCGCGCCGGTTTTATGGGAATGGATGTAGAACAGGGTTTCTTCCGAAATCGTTTCCGACCCGGCCGAGCCCTCGGACTCCATGTCCGCAAACTGACCGCCGACCATGCCGAGACTTCCGGCCGCCTGCCCGATCTCATGCAAGACTGAAAGCAGTATATCCGCCGGGATCGTCCGATTCAACTCCCGGTCCGAAAGAAGGGAGAAGGCCGCCGTCAGGAGCGCGTCGCCCGCAAGAATGGCCGCAGCCTCGCCGAATTTTTTATGCGAGGTGAGACGGCCGCGGCGGTAATCGTCGTTGTCCATCGCCGGCAGATCGTCATGGATCAGCGAATAGGTATGGACCAATTCAATCGCGGATACCACCGGCAAGGCCCGCTCGACATCCCCCCCAATCGACTCGAGGGCGGCGATCGCGAGGATGGGACGGATCCGCTTGCCTCCCGCAAAAAGGCTGTAGCGCATCGCCTCGTGCAGCCGCCCGGGGGCGAACCTCTGCGTCGGGAGACAGTCCTCCAGCGTCCGGTCGATCCACACCCGCCGGTCCCGGAGATACCGCTCCAGATCCAGATCACTTCCGGTCTTCAGCTTCATCAATCTCTTCTTCGTCCTCCTCGCCCGGATCAAACGGCTTGGACCGTTTCCGACCGTCTTTGTCCTGCAAAAGGATCTCAACCTTGCGCTCGGCCTCCTCCAGCATCTTCAGGCAGTTTTTCGAAAGCCGGACCCCCTCCTCAAAGATCTTGAGGGACTCTTCCAGCGGGAGATCGCCTTTCTCCAGCTGTCCGACAATCGTCTCAAGCCGGGCCAGCGCGTCTTCAAATTTGGGTTGGGCCATTGGACTATCCTTCCGTTTCTTCGACACGGCAGATCAGGGAACCCTGGTGCAGCCGGACCTGTACGCGCGCGCCGGGATCCACCCCCCGGGCCTCTTTCAAGAGCGTCCTTTCGGGCAGCTTCCGGGTGATGCTGTACCCGCGGCTCAGGATGGCCAGCGGGCTCAGGCTGTCCATCGTGGTGAGCAGGGTTTCTATCCGATTCCGTTTCTGTCGCAGATAAAAACCGGCCTGGAGCTCAAATCGTTTTGTCAGCTCCCGGGCCTGGGTCGCCAGCCGATAAAGCCGTTCCACCGGACTTCGGTGCCGGAGGCTCTCGCGCAAATGACGCAGCCGCTGCGCCTGGTGCCGCATGGTATTGAACAGGCCTTGACGAACGCGGCCGTCCAGTTCATCCAGCCGGAAAAGATGCGCCTCGATCGCCTTGCGTGGATCTCGAAGCGCCCGTTGATGGGCCTGAAGACGGCCCTGGACCATTTCGAGCCGATGCCGCATCCCCCGTCCCAGGTGGACCTGATGAAATTCGATCCGGTCCTGCCATTCTTTCCGGGCCTGGACCACGAGCTCGGCCGCCGCGGTCGGCGTGGCGGCCCGCACGTCCGCGACGAAATCCGAGATTGTATAATCCACCTCATGACCGACGGCCGAGATCACGGGGATTTTCGAACGAGCGATCGCTCGTGCAACGGCTTCTTCATTAAAGGCCCAAAGGTCCTCCAGCGATCCGCCCCCGCGGCCCACAATCAGGAGATCAAGACGGCCGAGTTCATTCAATTCATCAATCGCCGAGGCAATGCCCGCGGAGGCTCCCTCCCCCTGCACCGGCGCCGGATTAATCAGTATCTCCAGCCGGTCCCGGCGGCGGCCGAAAACCTTCAGCATGTCCCGAATCGCCGCGCCCGTCGGCGAGGTCACGATGCCGATGCGGCAAGGCAGAACCGGCAGCGGTTTTTTGCGCGCGGGGTCAAACAGCCCTTCTTTTTGAAGCCGTTCTTTCAACTGTTCAAAGGCCGCCTGGAGCGCCCCGATGCCCCGGGGTTCCAGAGTGTCGATAACGATCTGGTAATCTCCGCGCGGCTCGTATACCGTCACTCGGCCGCGGCAAAGGATCTGCTGCCCTTCTTTTGGGCTGAATTTGAGCGCACGGACCGAGGAGCGGAAAATCACGGCCCGCA
>JACQHO010000025.1 GCA_016198945.1 Nitrospirota bacterium
CGGATCGCATCCGGCCGGATCGATATGGGTCAGATCATTGTTCGCAAAGCGGCCGGGGGCGGGGCCGGTGATCGTGATTCCGTAAGCGCCGGGGTTGAGCCCGACGGGGCTGTGCCGGGTGGCCGTGAATCGATGCCAGAAGGCTGAATGGAGAATCCCGGCTGCAAAGAGCTGCCGTACCCGCTCCAGACTTTCGACCGTCTCCCCGGCCGTCTCGGTCGGAAATCCGTACATCAAATAGGCATGGACCATGATCCCGGCCTCGGTGAAGGCGTGCGCGACGCGTGCGACCTGCGCGACGGTGATCCCTTTTTCCATCATCGCGAGAAGCCGGTCGGAGGCGACCTCCATCCCGCCGGTGACGGCAATGCAGCCGGAGGCGGCCAGCAGACGGCAGAGGTCGGGCGTGAAGGCCTCTTCGAACCGGATATTCCCCCACCAGGAAATCGCGCGGCCACGATCCAGCAGCTCCAGCGACAGATCGGCCAGACGCGACGGCGGCGCGGCCTCATCCACAAAATGAAATCCGGTTTCGCCGGTCTCTTCGATCAGGGCCTCGATCCGGCCGGCCAATAGCGTTGCCGGCGCCGGCTCGTAGCGTTGGATATAATCGAGACCGATGTCGCAGAAGGCGCATTTTTTCCAGTAACAGCCATGGGCCACGGTCAGCTTGTTCCACCGGCCGTCCGACCAGAGCCGATGCATCGGGTTGAGCATCTCGACCAGCGAGAGATACGATCGAAGCGGAAGGCCGCGATAGGTGGGCGTCCCGGTCTCGGCAAAGGGAAGCTCCTGCTCCGACGCCGTATTGATATATTCAACCTTGCCGTTGCGGCGGATGAAGGTCCGGCACAAGCGCCCCTTCTCCGGTTCGTCGAATGATTCCAGCAGGGCCTCGAGAGGCCGCTCTCCGGCATCGAGGGTGACATAGTCCACAAAATCGAAGAGACGCGGCTCGGACAGTTCGCGCAGCTCGGTATTGACATAGCCCCCTCCGAGCGCGATCTTGACGCCGGGATACCGCCGGCGGATGAACGCGGCCGAGCGGAGCGCGCCATACAGATTCCCGGGGAAGGGCACGGTGATCCCGACGAGACGGGGCTTGACTGTTTTCATCTGACTATCCAGTACCTCCTCCAACATCCGGTCGATCAGACCGGGCGGCTCGCAAAGCGCCTTGTCGATCGGATCGAAGGAGGTCGCGGAGGTCGCAAGACGCTCGGCGTAGCGGCTGAGCCCGAAACGGGGATCGACCGTCGCCTGAATGAGGTCGGCCAGATCGTCCAGATAAAGAGAGGCGAGATGCTTCGCACGATCGGTCAGGCCGAGGCTTCCGAAAGCCCACTGATCGTCGTCCAATATCGAAAAACGGGGCCCTTCCGGCAGAAATCGACGCCGGCAAATCTGAGTCGCCCATGTGAGATCGTCTCCCTGTAGAAACCGGATCACCGGATCAATCGTGTCGAGGTAACGATCCTTTAACGAGATCGCCCGCTCAACTCCCGGTCCGGACGTCCGATCCCGCCTCTTGCTCAAATCAATCGCCTCAAAAAGGCGGCCCAGCCCCGGGCCGGAAAAGAGCGTCAGAAACGTTTCGATTCCCAGATCGGCCTGGAAAACCGAATTGCTTTTGGACTGAAGATAGCCGGTTAAATAGGCCGTTGCAGGATAAGGGCTGTTCAGTTGGGTAAAGGGAGGGGTCAGGAGAAGTAGGCGTGGCATGACGGAACATATTTTGGCAGCCATTTTCTTGAATGTCAAACCGTTCGTTCGTAAATCCGGCGATCGAAACCCCGCCCATTCCATTCCTTCCGTCTTCATTGACTCCCATCGTGGTTTATGTTAGAAATAGCCCATTCAATGAATGAAGGAAAGGCGGCGGAGTATTTGTCATGGGCGGACATTCTCACTGGTCCACGATTAAAAGAAAGAAGGGCGCCGAGGACGCGAAGCGGGGGAAGGTTTTCACCAAGATCATCCGCGAGATCACGACCGCGGCCCGGGTCGGCGGGGGCGGTGATCCGAACGGCAATCCGCGTCTACGGCTTGCGATCGTGAAGGCCAAGGACGTCAACATGCCGGCCGACAATATCAAGAAGGCGATCCAACGCGGCACCGGAGAGCTTCCGGGCGTGAATTACGAGGAGATCGTCTACGAAGCCTACGGGCCCGGGGGCGTGGCGATGCTGATCGAGATCACGACGGACAACAAGTATCGGACCGTCTCCGAGATCCGCAATCTCCTCGATAAAAACAACGGCCGGATGGCCGAGGCCGGAAGCGTTTCCTGGATGTTTCATCGAAAAGGCCGGCTGATCGTTGATAAATCAAAATCGGACGAGGATACGCTGATGAATCTTGTTCTGGAGGCCGGGGCCGAGGACCTCCAGACGGCGGACGACAGTTTCGAGGTGATCACGTCGGCGCATGATTTTGAAAATGTCCGGAAGGTTTTGGAGGACCGGAAGATCGCGACCGTTTCGGCCGAGGTCGCTTACATTCCGCAGAACACCGTCAGCCTCGACGGGAAGGACGCCGAGCAGATGTTGAAGCTGATGGAGCTTCTCGAGGACCACGACGATGTGCAGAACATTCATGCCAATTTCGACATTCCGCAGGACGTGATGGAAAAGGTTGCGGCCAAGTAACGAAAAAGGACCCTCCATGCGCGTGATCGGGATTGATCCGGGGACCGTGACGACGGGCTATGGCGTGGTGGATGAAGAAAGCCGTCGCCTTGTTTATGTCGCCTCCGGCTCGATCTCGACCGTCGCGAAGCAGCCGCTTCCGAAGCGGCTTAAAAAAATCTACGACGAGTTGATGGCCGTGTTTCAAGCCCATCAACCGTCGGCCGTGGCGGTCGAGAATACCTTCGTCGCCAAAAATTTTCAGAGCGCGTTGAAGCTGGGTCAGGCCCGCGGAATCGCCCTTCTCGCCGCGGAACAATATGGTGTCCCGGTTTATGACTGCACGCCGACCGAGGTGAAGCTGGCCGTGGTCGGATACGGCGCGGCGCGGAAGGACCAGGTCGAAGTCATGGTCGGCCGTCTCTTAAACCTCAAAACCCCGCCCGATTCCCACCATGCCGCGGATGCGCTGGCCGTTGCGATCTGCTTCATTCATTCGGCCCGGATCCGGGAATTGACGAGCCGGCCCGCGGCGGTGAAACCCGGCCTGCAGGGCCGGAGGGCCCATCCTCCATGATCGCCTCGCTGACCGGGATCTTAAAACAAAAATCGCCCCACGCCATTATCGTGGATGTCCACGGGGTCGGGTACGAAGCGGCCGTTCCGCTGACGACCTTTGACCGGCTGCCGTCCGAGAACGAGACGGTCCACCTCTGGACCTATACCCATGTCCGTGAGGACGCCCTCCAGCTGTTCGGGTTTTCGACGGTGGATGAAAAGAATGTTTTTCTGCTCCTGTTGGGCATTTCGGGCATCGGTCCGAAGCTGGCGATCAATATCCTGTCCGGACTTCCGCTGGCCGAGCTGGTCACGGCCGTGCAGAAGGGGGACATCGTCAAGCTGAGTTCCATGCCGGGCATCGGTCCGAAAACGGCGGCCCGTCTGGCGCTGGAGCTCAAGGAAAAGATCCTGGCCGCGGCGCCCCAGGCTTTGACGACGGCGGGGCCGGTCTCGGAGAAGGATGCCCAGAAGATCGAAGACGCCGTCTCGGCGCTGGTCAATCTGGGTTACAAATCCCCCCTGGCCAAGGAGGCCGTTAAAAAAGTGCTTCGGAGCGGGAACGGCGGGGCCGATCAAAAATTCGGCATCGAGGAGCTGATCAAGGAAACGTTAAAAGTTCTTTCAAGAACATGAGCGTTGGATGCAAGACCCCATCCTGACATCCCAGTTGAACGAAGAAGAGAAGACCTACGAGGCCTCGCTCCGCCCGACCTCGCTTGCGGAATATGTCGGCCAGGCCAAATTAAAGGAAAACCTGACGATCTATATCCAGGCCGCGCGGCAGAGGGGCGACGTGCTGGATCATGTCATCTTCTACGGACCGCCGGGCCTCGGCAAGACGACGCTGGCGCATATCATCGCGCGGGAGCTGGGCGTCAATATCAAGGCCACCTCCGGGCCGGCGCTGGAGCATCCCGGCGATCTCGCCGCGATCCTGAGCAACCTCTCGGAGCGGGATGTCTTTTTCATCGACGAGATCCACCGCCTCCACCCGGCGGTCGAGGAGATCCTCTATCCCGCGATGGAGGATTTTCAGCTCGACCTCGTGATCGGCCAGGGACCTTCGGCGCGAAGCGTCAAGCTGGCGCTGCCCCGGTTCACACTGATCGGCGCGACGACCCGCGCCGGATTGCTCACCTCGCCGCTTCGCGAGCGCTTCGGCGTGATCAACCG
>JACQHO010000170.1 GCA_016198945.1 Nitrospirota bacterium
TACGTGGCTGCCGGATGCCCATGCCGAGGCGCCCACGCCGATCAGCGCCGTCTTGTCCGGTCTCATGCTCAACCTGGGGCTCTACGCCGTCCTCCGGCTCAAAACCATCGTTGACCCGTCCGTTGGACCGGAATTTACAGGATCCATCATGGTGGGATTGGGACTGCTGTCGATGACGATCGCCGCGGCCTTCCTGCTGATCCAGCGTGATTACAAGCGGCTCTTTGCCTATTCCAGCATCGAGCATGTCGGGATCGTACTGGTGGGCTTCGGTGTGGGAGGGGCGGCCGGCGTCTTCGGAGGCCTCTTTCACATGATCAACCATGCGCTGGCCAAGTCCTCGGCCTTTTACGCGGCCGGTCGGGTGTTGCTTCGGTATGGACACAAGAACATCGAGGGAGTGTCCGGTCTTTTACGGCAGATGCCGCTGGTCGGCGGGGCGATGCTTTTGGCCGCGCTTGCGCTGTCCGGAATGCCGCCGTTCGGCCTGTTCATCAGCGAGATTTTGATCGCCACCGGCGCCTATGACGAACGACCGTGGTTGGCCTGCGTATTCCTGGGGCTTCTCGCCGTGGCGTTCGCGGGACTTGTGTATCAGGTTTTTCGGATGATTCTCGGTGAACCGAAAGAGGCGGGTGTTCCGATGATGCAGGCGTGCCGCCGCTTCACCACCATCGCGCTTGCAGCCAATCTTGCGGCCATGGGTTATATCGGACTTTACATGCCGGAGTTTCTCCGGGCGCTCTTCATTCCAATGACACGCATTTTCCACGTGATGGGAGAGATCCCTTGAACGCGGTCGCCCTCCTTTTGATCGCCCCGCTGGTCGCCGGGTTTGTCAGTCTTGGGCTTCGGCATTCCAAGCCGCTGCACGGGATCAATCTCGCGACAATGCTGCTGCTGAACGGCGCCCTGGTTGCCGTGCTCACCCGCGTACTGCGCGAAGGGACCATTCAGGGCTATCACAATCTGATCCTGATCGATGCCCTATCGGCCTTCATCCTTTTGATCATTGCCGTCATCGGCCTCGTCAGTTCGCTGTATACCTGGTCGTATTTCGAGCATTATCGAATGCAGGGGGACATTGCCCCGGCCCGGATGAGCCGGTACTTCTTTTTGTTTCATCTATTCATGTTTGCGATGATTCTGGCAACGGTCGCGAACAGTCTCGGCATTCTTTGGGTGGCGATCGAGGCCACGACGCTGGCCACGACCTTCCTGATCAATTTTTTCAAGCGAAAGACGTCGCTTGAGGCCGGATGGAAGTACCTCATTCTCTGTTCGGTCGGGATCGCCCTCGCGCTGTTTGGGACGGTCCTGATGTACATGTCATCCGTGCGGGCCACGGACGGGATCGACGCGACGCTGAACCTCAGTGATCTGATGGGGATTGCGACGCAACTCGACCCCCACGTCGTGAAACTGGCCTTTGTATTCATCCTGGTGGGCTACGGAACGAAGATCGGCCTTGTTCCGATGCATTCTTGGGTTCCGGAGGCCTACAGCGAAGCCCCGGCTCCGGTCGTCGCGATGCTGGCGGGCGTTCTTGAAACCGTGGCGGTTTATGCCGTCTTGCGAAGCAAGATGGTGGTCGACGCGGCGGTCTCGCCGGGGTACGCCGGAAGTCTTCTGATCGTATTCGGGTTCCTGTCCTTCGGCGTCGCCGCTTTTTTCATCCTTGTGCAGCGCGATTATAAACGGTTGTTCGCCTATTCGAGCATCGAGCATATGGGCATCGCGGCCATCGGTTTCGGCATCGGCGGGTCGATGGGAACCTTCGGGGCGCTCTTTCACCTTCTCAACCATGCCCTGGCCAAATCCCTGGCCTTCTTTGCAGCGGGCCACGTCCAGATCCGGTTCGGCACACGGGTGATCGGCGAGGTTCGCGGATTGTTCAAGGTCCAGCCGCTCACGGCGGCGGCCCTTTTAACGGCGACGCTCGCGCTTGTCGGGATGCCGCCGCTGTCCATGTTTGTGAGCGAGTTTTCGGTCCTGGCGTCTCTCGCCACGCGGGTCTACGCCAGCGACACCATCCACATCGGGCGGTTTATGACGGTGATGGTGGCGGATGAAGTCCGCAACCTGGGACTGATCGTCTGTTTTCTGGGCATGGCCGTGGTGGTGTTTGGAGGATTCCTGTATCGTGTCGCCGGAATGGTCTGGGGCGATCCGCCCGATCAGTTGAAGCGGGGCGAAACGTGGGGACTCGGACAGGTCGCTTTTGTCCTCGGCATGGGGGCGCTGGTCGTCCTGGGGGTGATGATCCCGGGTTCCTTGAAGAAGTTGATGGACCTTTCGGTGGCAACGATGACGGTGAGGTGAGCCATGGTCGAGACGAAGGATGTTGTTCGCGGTATTCAGGAAACGTTCGGAGCCAAGATCCGGCGCGTGGATCGCGTCCGGGACATTCCGGTCTTGAGCCTGGGGAAGACGGACCTCCCCGCGGTTGCGAATCATCTGCATGGCAACCCCGAACTGCGTGGAACGCTCTCGCTCCAATGGGCCGTGGACTTGAGGCCCCGGCTTGCCGCGTATCGCATCTATTACCTGTTTACATTGGACGGAGGGCCGCGGCTGATTCTTCAAACGGAACTTTCCGGGGAGGAACGGCTTTTCCCGTCCATCACGCCACGCATCCACGCGGCGAAATGGTATGAACGCGAGATCCGGGACATGTTCGGTCTGATTGCCGAGGGGCATCCGGATCTTCGCAGACTGGTGCGGCACGAACATTGGCCCAAGGGAACACACCCGCTGAAGAAGGATTTTGCCTGGGACCACGTTATGA
>JACQHO010000172.1 GCA_016198945.1 Nitrospirota bacterium
CCTCCGAAACCCGGCATGATTCCCAGCGTGATCTCGGGCAGCCCCAATCGGACACGGTCGCCGGCGATGCGCATGTGACAGGCCATTGCAAGCTCAAGCCCCCCGCCCAGGCAAAACAGGCCGTTGACGGCCGCGATGACGGGCTTGGCCATCCGCTCGATCCGATTCATGACGGCCTGTCCCCCAGCCGAAAGGATCTCCCCCGCTTTCCCGGACTCAATTTCGGCGATCTCCCTGATATCGGCCCCGGCCGCGAACATTTTCCCGGCCCCGGTGATCACGACCGCACGGACTTCCAACGTTGGATTCAAGTCGGCCATGACCCGATCCAGATCGTCCAGCATGGCCCGGCTCAATGCGTTGGCCGGGGGATTTTGGATCGTCACGACGGCCACGCCGTCCTCGATTGTCGCACTGACGTACGATCGGGTCACAAAAACTCCTAATAATTAAAGAATCCCCTCCGGGATTTGAGGCCGACGTAACCCGCTCCTACCATTCGCTTGAAGATCGGCGCGGGCCAGAAACGCGGTCCGAGTTCCCCGGCATACCGTTCAAGCTCGGACAAGACAATATCCAGACCGACCTGATCGGCGTAATGAAGCGGGCCGCCCTTTTCCTGGGGAAAACCGGTCCCGGCTACCATGGCCGTGTCCAGGTCCCCGGCCGCGGCCACCCCCTCCTGAAGGCAGATCGCGGCCTCGTTGATCATCAAGAGAAGCAACCGCTCGGGACTGAACCGCGTGCCGACGATCCCCGTGGCCTTGCGAACCTTCTGAAGAATTTTGGAAATCTCGTCATCCTTTCCCCCGTCGTACCGGTACAGACCCGCGCCGCTTTTTTTACCGAACCGTTTTGCCTGGATCAATTCCGAGAAGAGGGGGGCGACCGGCATCCGGGGCCCGAAGGCATCATGCAGAATTTGGGAAACCTTCTCGGCGATATCGATGCCGATCATGTCCAGCAACGTGAAGGGGCCCATCGGCATCCCGAAGGCCTTCATCGCTTCATCCAGTTCGCCGGCCGACGCGGCCCCCTCCTGCAACGCGAACACGGCCTCGTTCAGATACGGAAGAAGCAAGCGGTTGACGACAAAACCGGGACATTCCTGAACCTTGATCGGAATCTTGCCCAGACGCTCCGAGAACGCGGCCACATCCGATACGGCCTGGGGCGAGCTGTCCAGGCCGGGAATCACCTCGATCAGTTTCATGGCATACACCGGATTGAAAAAATGCATCCCGACGACCTGTTTGGGTCTGCGGGTCACGGACGCGATCGCCGAGATCGAGAGAGAGGAGGTGTTCGAGGCCAGGACGGCCCGCGGCGGACAGACGGCGTCGAGCGCCGTGAAAACCTGCCGCTTCACGGTCATCTCTTCAAAAACCGCCTCGATCACGATATCGACATCGCCGAACCCCTCGTAGTTCGTCGCGCCGGCAACGAGCGCCGTTTTCAAAGCGGCATCGGCCGCTTTCATTTTTCCTTTTTCAACGCGGGCCTGATAAATCTTCCGGACGGTCTCCAATCCGCGCTGGACGCCTTCCTCCTGCATGTCCATCAGAACGACCGGGATGCCGGCAAAACTGACTGCCTGGGCGATCTGCGCCCCCATCGTTCCCGCGCCGATCACGGCCGCTTTTTTGACGTTCATGAACCCCCCGCACAAAATCCTGTACGGGCACGGCGCGCCGTGCCCCTACCTTCTCTCCAGCACCATCGCGGCGCCGAGCCCGCCGCCCACGCACATGGAGACCGCGCCCAGTGTCAGGTTGCGCCGCTTCATCTCGCGCAGCAGCGTCAGAACGAGCCGCGTTCCGGTCATTCCGACCGGATGGCCCAGCGCGATCGCGCCGCCGTTGACGTTGACGATCTCCCGGTCCAGTTTCAAGCTCCGTTCAACCGCGAGGTACTGTGCCGCGAAGGCCTCGTTGATCTCGAACAGCTGAATGTCCCGCAAACCTAATCCGGCCTTCTCCAGCGCCCTTGGAATCGCCAGAGCCGGCCCGATTCCCATCCGCTGGGGCTCCACGCCGACGAAGGCATAGGACCGCACAAACCCCAACGGTTCATAGTCCAGATCGCGCGCCTTTTCGGCCGACATCACGATCACGGCCGCCGCCCCGTCGTTTAACGGACAGGCGTTGCCGGCCGTGACGGTTCCATCGGCCTTGAACGTCGGCGGATACTGGGCCAGTCGCGCCTCGTCCATTTCCGGATGGAGGGCCTCATCCTGAGCGAAGGGAGGAAGCGGCCCGCGACGACGAGAACCGGACCCGGAGAGGGTCACGGGCAGAATCTCGTCCTTGAATCGGTTCTCCTGAACGGCGCGAATCGCCCGGCGATGACTTTCGAGAGCGAACGCATCCTGCTCCTTCCGCGTGATCTTGAACTCTTCGGCCAGATTTTCAGCCGTCAGACCCATGATCTGGCCGCAAAAACCGTCCGTGAGCCCCTCCCAAAGACTGTCGATGAATTCTCCGTGGCGCAGACGCTTGCCCCAGCGCATGTCCCGGTTGATATAGGGCGCGCGGCTCATGTTTTCGATCCCGCCGGCGATCTGGACATCGGCATCCCCGCACTGGATATTTTGGAAGGCGTTGACGATGGACTGAAGACCGGAGGAACAGTTCCGCTGGACCGTATAGGCCGGCGTACGGATCGGAAGGCCGGCCGCAAGCGTCACCACCCGGGCCAGGTTCGTCGCATCGCTGGGCTGGACCACGCAGCCCAGGATCACTTCGTCAATATGCCGGGGATCCAGATGGGATCGCTCCAGCAATCCGCGGACGACCTGCCGGCCGAGTTCCGGGTCCGGCACATCCTTCATCGCCCCTCCGAAGTTCCCGATCGGGGTCCTCAGTCCATCCACGATCACGACGTC
>JACQHO010000165.1 GCA_016198945.1 Nitrospirota bacterium
CGCGGCCCGTCCCGGACGACCAGCACATCGTTGCTTCCGGTCGGCATGATCTCTCGAATCTCGCCGAGATACCGCCCGTCCTCCAGATAGACCCCGAGACCCAGCAGGTCGTGCTGGAAGTAGGCGTCCGGCGGAAGCCGGACCGCTTCCGAACGGGGGATTCGAACCGTTCCCCCCACAAACCGTTCCACCTGCTCGACCGTTTCAATCTCCCGACAAAAAAGGGTCACGGATTCATGGTCGGCCCGGACGTCCGTGACCGTGCAAGGCTGCCGGGTCCCATCGGCCGCCTCAAAGACGGTTGTCGTGAGTTTGAGAAAGCGACCCGGATCGTCTGTCAGGGGCCGGATCTTCATCCCCCCTTTGATCCCGAATGGTTTTGTGATCCACCCGATCACGATCCATTCATCACCCGACGTCATGTCCTCACTCGAGGATCTCGAGAACGCATCGTTTGCCCAGCTTGGTTCCCGCGGCGTTTAGAATCGTGCGCATGGATCGCGCGGTCCGTCCCTGCTTTCCGATGACCTTGCCCAGGTCCTCCTGAGCGACCCGAAGCTCGATGATCGTGGTTTTTTCGCCTTCGGTCTCCCGTACCGAGACCGCTTCCGGTTTGTCCACCAGAGACCTTGCGATATGCTCGATCAGATCTTTCATCGGCGCCTCCTCCATCCTCACACCCGGTGCAGGTTTCAGCCGTCGTCCTGTTCGGAAATCGGACTATCGTATCTGATTGTTGCAGGGAGGATTCGGTGGAACCCTGAGAGGCCGTGATCGATCCTCCGCTATTTGACCGATTTTGCCGGTTGAGTCAGCCCCGTCTTCTTAAACAACTGCCGCACGGTATCGGACAGTTGCGCGCCTTTCTGGAGCCATGCCTCGGCCCGCTCCCGCTTGACCTGGATCGCGGCCGGCTTGGCCAACGGATCATAGGTCCCGATGATCTCCAGGCATCGGCCGTCCCGCGGCATGCGGGAATCGGCCACGACAATGCGGTAGAACGGACGCTTATGCTTTCCCTTTCGGGTCAAACGAATGATGGTTGCCACTCCGTACAACTCCTTTTCTGGACCACAACGTCGTGGCCGGGTTGAATCTGCGATCATGCCGCGGGGAAAGAAGCGAACATCCCCCGTCTCTATAAAGACCGCAAGAGATTTGCCAGTCCCGCCCGTCCTTGAGAGCGGGACAGGGTCTTCATGAGTTTCTTGGTCTGAAGGAACTGCTTGAGAAGCCGGTTCACCTCCTGAACCGTCGTTCCACTGCCCTGCGCAATTCGTTTGCGCCGGCTTCCGTCGATCACGCCCGGCTGGCGCCGCTCCTGCCTCGTCATTGAACCGATGATCGCTTCAATCCGCGTCAAGGCCCGATCCGGAAGCTCCGGACTCGAAACGTTTTGCATCAGCCGGCCCGCGCCCGGGAGCATTCCAAGCAGGTTCTCCACGGATCCCATCTTCCGGACGCTTCGGATCTGGTCCCGAAAATCCTCGAATGAAAAAGAGGACGTCTGCCATTTTCGGGCGACGGCCTCGGCCTGATCTTTTTCAAAAACCTCCTCGGCCCGCTCGATCAGCGAGAGGACATCGCCCATTCCCAGGATTCGGGAGGCCATCCGGTCCGGATGAAAGGGCTCCAGGGCGTCCAGTTTTTCTCCCACCCCGATGAACTTGACCGGGATGCCGGTCACGGCCCGGACCGACAGGACCGCTCCGCCCCGCGCGTCGCCGTCCAGCTTGGTCAGGATGATCCCCGTCAGACCGATGTCCCGATGAAACCGCTCGGCCATCTGAACGGCGTCCTGGCCGGTCATCGCGTCGGCCACCAGAAAAATCTCGTGCGGCTTCAACTCGGCCTTGATGCTCTTCAGCTCGGCCATCAAGGAATCATCCACATGGAGCCGGCCGGCGGTATCCAGAATCACCAAATCGTCATGGCGATCCCGCGCCCGAGCGACCGCCTCCCGACAAACACCGACGGCATCGTCGGCCGGCTGTGTCTGGACGTCCACTCCGACCTGCCGGCCCAGGGTGACCAGCTGTTCCACCGCGGCCGGACGCCGCGGATCCGCCGCCGCCAAGGTCATTCGACGGCCCTCTTGCTTGAAACGCTGGGCCAGTTTCGCGGTCGTCGTGGTTTTTCCCGACCCCTGCAAGCCGACCATCATGACGATCGTCGGAGGATCGGGAGACAGAGACAACGGCCTTCCGTCCGAACGATCGCCGCCCATCAACCGTCGCAGTTCCTCCCAGACGATCTTGACGACCTGCTGACCGGGCGTCAGGCTCTCGCGCACGTCTTGGCCCACCGCTTTTTGGCGGACCGCGGTCAGAAAATCCTTGACGACTTTGAAATGGACATCGGCTTCAAGGAGGGCGAGTCGGACTTCTTTCAGAGCGGCATCAATATCGGTTTCGTTTAAGACACCCCGGCCTCTTAATTTCTTAAAAATAGTTTCGAATTTTTCCGACAGCCGGTCCAACACGACAACAATCTCCGCAGTCTCTTATCCACCAGCCGAATCTCAGCACCCATGCAAATCATAAATTTTTCATTAAGTTTAATGAACCCCGACGCTAAAGTCAAGGATAAAATCGGCGCAAAAAGCTTTGGACGGCTCGATGAACGGATCCGCTTGATCATCCGATCAGCTTGTATCGTATCGCAAGGGCCACCGCATGTGTTTTATTTCTTGCATGGAGCTTTTTCCGGATGGCGGCCAGATGCATTTGGACCGTCCGTTCCGTAATGCCCAGCTTGCGGGCAATCCCAAGACGGCTGTACCCTTCCGATGCCCATTGAAGGATGGCCTTCTGCTTTTCCGTCAAGAGAGGCCCGGCAAACCGAGGTTTTTTCGCATGCGCGTTCTTAAACGCTCGATCGACTGCCGGAAGGAGGTCCGCAAAGGTCCGGGTATAATTATGACACTCTTTCTTCGATCCCATCGTGAGGCAAAAATAGCTGAATATCTCTTGTGGAATGTCCAGCACTCCGCCCACCAAGGTGTGCTGTAGTTTAAACTCGTTAATCTTTTTAACATGCTCCGGGTCGAACTGATGCGGCAGACGATGGAAAACGTCGGACCATATCTGGCTCTGTTGCGTCCGGAGCCATTCGTGAAAGACAGGGTCCCTGCGGATCATCTCTGTTTTCAGGTACCATTGAATAAACTTTTTCGGAAAACCCAGGTCCGTCACATTGGCGATTTTATAGGTCGTGGGATTGCCATAGCCGCATGCCATGTGGCGAAACGGAATGTAGGATTGCAGCCTTTTCATAATATTTATAAATTGTCGTGGCGTATGGCATTGATCGGCGTAAAAGAGGATTTCCTCAGGAGCAATCTTTTCCCGATCATGGATTTTTAAATTAGGCTTCTTCACGGGATCCCAGCCTTCAACTCATCCGGACTGTGTCCTATCGGCCAGTGCCTTAAAGGACTCTTCCACACTATTTGAAAGTATGCTTCAATTCGGTCCGGCATGCAAGAGGTTTGGAAGTCGGATGGGCCTATCCAATGGAAACAAGGCGGACTATTTACAAAACGGTCTCCGATGACGTTCAGGTTAATACCCATATTCTTGAAATATAAGGGTAAGCACCCATTTACAACAATCATATTATCTGTTACTTATTAACCATTAATCAATGGCCTACTCATCAATAAGACTCACCGAGCAGCAGAGAGAGATCGTTCAGGAAACGGCTCACCGTCTCACTCCCTATTTCGATCAGATCATTCATCTTTGGGGCAGTGCTTATCAGGCGACCGACCGGACTGTTAACCGGGCTGTCCTCTATGAGATGGAGCTGATATGCCGGGCCTATTTCAAGATGTTGCTGGAAGAGGAGGACAGGGAATCATTCAATCACCGGATTGCCACGGCCGCCGGGCGACTCTGCCGGATGCAGGTCCCCTTTGATCATCTGGCCCTGGCCTTCCATGTCATGGAAGACTGCTGCCTGCCCTTCATCAAACAGGTCTATCCCGAGAAAGAGAAGCTGGTGGAGGCAATGGTGGCGATGGACTATATGTGTCATGCCTGCTTTTCGGTCATCGCCGAATCCTATTTTCACGAGAAATACGCCCATGCCTCTTCATCGCCGCAACGAGAAAAGCATTCGATCCATCTGGCCGAAAGCCGGAAACTCACCCACCGGGAAACCCAGGTTTTGAAGCGAATCGTGGAAGGCTATAAGAATCGCGAGATCGCCGATCTTCTGAAGATCAGCGTCAAGACGGTCGAGCATCACCGGGCCAGCCTCATGCGAAAGCTGGGGGTGAACAATGCGGTGAATCTCACCAAGTTGGCGATCCGGAATCAAATCGTATAGGTGGTCAACGGAACAAACGGCGGACGGTGGCCTCGAATAAACAACGATTGCGGATTCAATCCAAACAGACGCCGGTCTTCCATACGAAGACCGGTCCAAAGTCCATTTTGGTCGTCGAGGATGAACCGGTCATCGCCAAACTCCTGTTTGAGATACTGACCAAGCGATTGGGTTACAAAACCGGAACCGCGGCCACCGGAGAAGAGGCCATCGCTCAACTTTCCAGCAACAGCTACGACGCGATTCTTCTGGATATCCGGATGCCGAAGCTCAACGGCAAGAATCTGTTTGAACTCCTGAGAACGATGAATCCAGACCTTCCGGAACGGGTGATCTTCTGCACCGGCGACGTGATGAATCCCGAAACCCAGGCCTTTCTCGACAAGCGCACGAACCTCTGCCTCGTAAAACCCTTCACCCTCCACGATGTGGAGTCGGTGCTGGACGCCTTTTTTAAGAGGCGACCGTCCGGATAATTTCCATCCCGATCGAATGCGCTCCTATTCGCCGCAGACCAAACAACTCCGACACCGATGCAATCCCTCCATTTGACATGCGCCGTCTCTCTCTGTCATAATTTCGCGCCTTAACGATCTAACGGCAACAAGGAAAGGGTCCCATCGTCTAGCCCGGCCCAGGACGTCGCCCTCTCAAGGCGAAAACGCGGGTTCGAATCCCGCTGGGACCAGAAATTTCCCGCCAGGGAAATTTCCCCCATTTACTATTTACCTTTACATCTTTGCGGGAAATTTCGGTAAATAGTGACTGGTAAATCGTAAATAGGGAAGGCTATTTCTCCACGTTCTGAACGAGCTTGGTCAACATCCTGGCAATGACATCCACTTCATTCTTGAAATTCTCATAAACCGGATCATCGATCAGTTTTTTCCTATGCAGCAGATCGAGTATCGGCACGCACTCATACGCCGACCCACGAGCGATTAAATAGAACTGCTTTTTGTCCTTTGGATGCCACCGCCCGCTGCCCTCGGCGATGTTCAAAGAAATCGAGAGCGCGGCACGACGCAACTGGTTAGCAAGGGGATAGTTGCCTTTAGCAACGGTTTCACATAGCGTCTCGATCGTCTCCGCCCAACTTACCGCCCTCTGATACACTTCGAGTTTTTCAAACAAGAATCCCATGGCAAAGGGAAGGAGCAATTCCGATGCCACGGGATTTCGGGTTACAGGCGGGACTCTCGATGAGACCTTTGGAAATCGGATAGTCTAAGCGGTGAGTGTCGATATGAACTGGCGTTCACTTTAGCGCATCATCCATTGCTCTGCTGCTATATTGCTCCACTGTTCTATTTTCCCGCCCTTCACCCCCGCCCGCCGCGGTCACCTCAAATGGTTCTCCGA
>JACQHO010000163.1 GCA_016198945.1 Nitrospirota bacterium
CTCCGCAGATTCCCAGCACCGGGCGGTCAAGCTTCAATGCCTGCTTCGCCAAACCCAGTTCAAACGCCGATCGCTGAATGCTCATGATCTTGAAGCGGGCCTTCCGGCGTTCGCCGTACAGCCGCGGGTCGAGATCCGGCCCGCTCCCGGTGATCAAAAGGCCGTCGATCCGGCAAAGCAGCTCGGCCCGAAGCTTGGGATCGTCCGTGATCGGGAGGACGAATGGAATCCCGCCCAGATCCTTGATGGCGTCGACGTAGCGCGCTTTTAATAAATAGGTGGGTTCACTCTGAGACCGGGAATTCTTTCGAACCCCGTCGCTAAAATCCGGCGTGATTCCGATAATCGGTTTCATCGTTTAAATATCATCGCGATCCAAGGGTAGGAACCGGAACGGGACATGCGCCTGAATCTTTTGAAAGTCCTTTATATTCTTGGTATAGAGAATGGCGCCGACTCTTTTCGCCGCCAGAGCAATCAAGGTGTCATGCGTGAGTCGAACCAAGGTCTGCTTCTGCAACCGACCTGCCCGCCCGATTCGAGCGATCGCCTTTCCGGCCTCCTGCCAATCAAGCTTGTTGGGTATAACGAGACGGTTGGTCCGATCAAAGGTCAGAAAGATTTTATCGAGAAGTCGGATGGTAAACCGGTCATACGCGCCGGCATAAAGCTCCTCCATCACAACTGCGCTCATATAAAGAAGAGGCATCCTGGAACTGATTTCTAAAGAAGGCATAGCGATGCCGCGATTGATGAAAGGGATATAGACAGAGGTGTCGAGAAGGACCTTAACGAGCGGTCCGGCCATAGATGTCGCGGATGTTCCCTTTTCCCTTGACGGCCTGCAAAACTTTCCGGATCTGGCTGTTGACGATCACAAGATCCATGGCCCGGTCAATCGCCTCCGTCTCGGTCCGGGCCCCGACCAATTCCTTGACCCGATTGATTTTGGCCGACTCAAGAATGAACTGTTTGCGGACTTTATGGGTCGAATTCATCGTCGTTTCTCCCGATGTGTAGGATACAACAGTTCATACACACTGTCAACTGCCGCTTCTATTGAACTGTCGCATCCCTCTTAATAAATTGGCGGCCGGCGTTTCGATCAGAAGATGACAAGGATTATCCATCAGGCAGTAGGCATGGCAAAGCAAGCTTGATCGGTTTACAACGGTGGAAAGGATTCCAAGAAAACCATAACGAGTCGCAGCGGCCTCGTCATAGGCAGGAAAATCATTACAGTCAAACTGACAATTCAAGACCTGACCCTCGTTATTTTGACCCTCGTTATTTGCGCCCTATGCGACCATCAGCCCCATCCATGCCGAGAATGGACATCCAGCGACTTGACCCGTTTTTTTCATCAAGTCCAGATAATTCAAGACCTGGATAGTCACGACAAGAACTTGTTTTGCAACAAAGTTATTTTATTGTCTGTAAACTTTTAATGTCTATATCAGTTTTTCCCAGCGATACTAACGCCTTGAGAGTTTCATGGACAGGCATTGCTAAAGGCTTGACCAATTCTCTATTCATTATTACCATACGACCTGATGCAGGATTGGGCACGCTAGGCAAAAAAATCACTAACTTAACATTTCCCTTCTCATCGGATATCTTGCCAGTGACTAATCCAATCTCTTCTGACTGAATATCTCTGCTGGGAACTAATACAGCCTCATAAAATATGGCATCCGCACCTTCGCCGTATCCCATAATCTGTTTTAGTGTTTGATATAAGATTCCGAGCACCGGCAACTTATTTAATATGCTGTCTACGCGCTTCCATATCCATTTACCGATAAAAGTAGTAACGACCAAACCAATCGAGTAAATAAAAATAATTGCGGCAAGTATTCCAAAACCGGGGAAATAGAAAGGCAACTTTGACAGCCCCGAGCTTGAAATAGTTGATTCCAGGTACCCAATAGTTATTATCAGCCCAGCTGCGGGTAATATGGCTATAATCCCTGCTATTAGGCTACTAGTAATATGTTTATGAAATCGTTTCATGAGTATTTATTTGCTTTCAACGCTGAAATTGAGCGGACGAGCGCCGCGGGCGCGGGGTCCGTTCGTAGAAATAGGAAATAGGGCCAAATGGAAATAGGGACATAGAAATAGGGACAGACACTATTTATTGGGCCATTTTGGGGGTTTTCCCCTCGGCAAAACACTTAGAAATAGGGACAGACACTATTTATTGGGCCATTTTTGGGGTCTTCCCCTCGGTAAAACACTGATGACTCGTCCCAGGAAATAGGGACAGACACTATTTATTGGGCCCTTTCTTGGGTCTTCCCCTCGGTAAAACACTGATGACTCGTCCCAGTTTCCGGCTCAATTTCCCAATGAACCCATCCCTTCCCAGTGGTCGCCCTGTCATCGTGTGCCTTCGAATCGCTTCCACCTCCGGGGCATGACCGTCCGAGTCGATGTATTCTCTCCATGACCCCATGGAAACGCCCACGGATTCCTTTATCTCGACGACATCAACCCTCTCATCCGTTCCACCGATGTGAGCGGCGGCACTGGACCACTTCCATTGCCAAGGCCTTTTGACCCTCTTGGCCCGCACCGGATTTCTCTCGACATACCGCATCGCCGCCATGAGATACGGCTCATCGAGCAGACAGGAATAAAAGCGTCCCTGCCATAGGTGCCCGGAAGCCTTCCTCTCTTTGTTGAAATATTGGGCATATCGCATATGGGCCACGCTGAATACTTTAGCCATCGATTTCTCTTCCCGCGGTTGGACAATGAAATGAACATGATTATCCATTAAGCAATAGGCCCATATCGACAGGTGAAATTTACGGCTGTATTCATTCACCCAAGATAAATAGCGAGCACGATCTTCGTCGTTCCTAAAGATCGCCTGGCGATAATTCCCTCGTTGCGTGACATGATACGGGTGACCGGGGGCAACGATTCGAGCTATGCGTGGCATGCAAGATCATTACAACGAACGTCACGAATTGTCAAGATAAATAGTGTCTGTCCCTATTTGTTCGATCCGGCGAAGCAGTTCGGCCTGAAGCTCGGGATCGTCCGTGATCGGGAGGACGAATGGAATCCCGCCCAGATCCTTGATGGCGTCGACGTAGCGCGCTTTTAATAAATAGGTGGGTTCGCTCTGAGACCGGGAATTCTTTCGAACCCCATCGCTAAAATCCGGCGTGATGCCGATGATCGGTCGCATGATAAACCCGGTGGGGACAGATTTTAAATCCGTCCCCAGACCGTATTAGGCCGATTTGATCTCTTTGTCGTTTTCGTAGATGAGGATCGGCTCGCCGGTGTGATGGATCACCTCTTCGTTGAGGATGACCTCCTTGACGTTCTTCTGCGAGGGCAGTTCGTACATCAGGTCGAGCATCACCTCTTCGAGAATGGCCCGCAGCCCCCGCGCGCCGGTCTTCTGTGCATGGGCCTTCTGCGCGATCGCGGCGATGGCGTTGTCAGTGAATTTGAGTTTGACCTTTTCAAACGCGAACAGCTTTTCGTACTGCTTGATCAGCGCGTTCCGCGGCTCGGAGAGAACCCGGATCAGGGTCTTCTCATCCAGCTCCTCCAGCGTCGCGACAACCGGGAGGCGGCCGATAAACTCGGGGATCAGGCCGTACTTCAACAGGTCCTCCGGCTGGACCATCCGGAGCAGATCGCCGATGTGACGGTCCTTTTTGGCCTTGATCTGCGCGCCGAATCCCATCGTCTTCTGGCCGATCCGCTGCTCGATGATCGCCTCCAGGCCCACAAAGGCCCCGCCGCAGATGAAGAGGATGTTGGAGGTGTCGACCTGGATGAATTCCTGATGGGGATGCTTCCTTCCCCCCTGGGGCGGGACGTTGGCCACGGTTCCCTCGATCAGTTTCAAGAGGGCCTGCTGGACCCCCTCGCCCGAGACGTCGCGCGTGATCGAGGGGCTGTCGCTCTTCCGGCTGATCTTGTCGATCTCATCAATGTAGACGATCCCGCGCTCGGCCTTTTCAACGTCGTAGTCCGCGGACTGAAGCAGTTTCAGAATAATATTCTCCACGTCCTCCCCGACATAGCCGGCCTCGGTCAGCGTCGTGGCGTCCGCGATCGTGAACGGCACGTCCAGGATGCGCGCCAGGGTCTGGGCCAGGAGGGTCTTGCCGGTTCCGGTCGGACCGATCACCAGGATGTTGCCCTTTTGCAACTCCACTTCATCCACTTCGGGCGCGGCCGAGACGCGCTTATAATGATTGTGCACCGCGACGGCCAGCATCTTTTTGGCCCGCTCCTGGCCGATCACATAATGGTCCACGATTTTCTTGATTTCTTTAGGCTTGATAAGCTTGGAGGACACGGCCTGCCGATCGTCCTCCCATTCCTCCGCGATGATGTCGTTGCAGAGATCAATGCATTCGTTGCAGATATAGACGGTGGGGCCGGCAATCAGCTTCTGCACCTCGTCCCGGCTTTTCCCGCAGAAGGAGCAGCGCAGCAGGGCGTCGTTCTTTTCGGATTTGGCCATATGAACGTCTCCTATGATCCGACTATTTTTCCTTCTCTTTCATCTCGGGCGCGTGGGCGATGACCGTATCGATCAACCCGTATTTCTTGGCCTCCTCCCCGGACATGAAATAGTCGCGTTCGGTGTCGAGGGCGATCCGGTCCATGGGCTGGCCGGTATGCTTGGTCAGGATTTCATTCAGCCGTTCGCGCATCTTTAAGATCTCGCGGGCATGGATCTCGACGTCCGTCGCCTGTCCCTGGAACCCGCCCATCGGCTGGTGAATCATGATCCGCGAATTGGGCAGTGCGAACCGCTTGCCTTTTTTTCCGGCCGTCAGCAGCAGTGCGCCCATGCTCGAGGCCTGCCCGATGCATGTGGTCGAGACATCCGATTTGATGTACTCCATCGTATCGTAGATCGCCAGACCGGCCGTCACCAGGCCGCCGGGGCTGTTGATATAAAGGTTGATGTCCTTTCCCGGATCCTCCGCGTCCAGAAAAAGCAACTGGGCGATGATCAGATTGGAAAAGACGTCGTCGATCGGCGCCCCGACGAAGATGATCCGGTCCTTCAGAAGACGTGAGTAGATGTCATACGCCCGCTCGCCGCGGTTTGTTTGCTCGATCACAATCGGAACCAGCATTGAAACGCTCCTTTCGAGGGTGGGGACAGATTTCAAATCTGTCCCCTGCCCGTATACGATGATTACTCTATCACGGCCTTGGAAACGACCCAGTCCATCGCCTTGTCTTCGAGAAGCCGGGCCTTGAAGACATCCAGATTCCCTTCCTGCGAAAGGATCAGCCGCCGGACATCCTCCGCGCCCAGCTTCAACTCCTGGGCGGTTCGGCCCAGGGCCGAGTCCAGTTCTTCCTTGCCGACCGTCAATTTTTCCCGATCCGCAATCGCGGCCAGGATCAGACGGCCCTTGACCTTCTCGCGGGCCGACGGCTCGATCTCTTTCCGAACGGCAAGCGGATCGATCTTGGCCTGCTCCAGCGTCACTCCTTTTGGAAGGCGCTGTTCCAGACGGGCCAGAGCCTCTCGAAGCTCCTGCTCGACCAGCGAGGACGGGACTTCAAAGGAATGGGCTTCGGTCAACTGTTTGAGAAGCGCGGATTTGACGGCCCGTTCCTGCTCCTGTTTCGCGCGCGTCGTCAAATCCTCGCGGAGTCTCGTCTTGAGTTCGTCCAGCGACGTGAACGGCCCGACGTCCTTGGCAAACTCATCGTCCAGGGAAGGCAGCGCCTTCTGTTTCACCTCTCGAATCGTCACATCAAATTCGACCGGGCGGCCCGCCAGCTCGGCCTTGGGATAATCCTTCGGGAACGAGGTCTGGATCTTCACGCGGTCGCCTCGAAGATGATGGATCAACTGCTCTTCGAATCCTGGGATCATGGTATGGGATCCGATCTGGACCGGCTGGTTCTGGCGTGATCCGCTCTCCAGCGGCCTGCCGTCCATCGTGCCCTGAAAATCCATCAGGACGAAATCCTTTTCGGCGACCCGGTGGTCCTCGGGGCAGGCCGTCAATTGGGCATGCTGTTCCTGGAGGGCTTCCAGGGCCCGGTCCACCTCAAGATTCGTCACTTCCATTTTCGGCTTTTCGGCCTTCAGGCCGGTGATGTCGCCGAGAGAAATCGGCGGCGTGATCTCGACCATGGCCGTGAACAACAACGGGGCGTTCTTCTTCAGCTCGATCTTCTCGATCGTCGGCATCTCCACCGGATGGAGGCCGGTTTCCTGGATCGCCCGCTGATAATAATCCGGCACCAGCCGACGGATCACATCCTCCTCCACCGTCGCCGCGTAGCGCTGCTCCAGCATCGCGCGCGGCGCCTTTCCCGGACGAAAACCGGGAATCCGGACGCGTTGGTTCAGATCGGTGTACGCGGACGACAATTCCTTCGTGACGACCTCTTCCGGCACCTCGATCTTGAGCGACTTTTTAACGGTGCTTATCTCTTCAACGGCAACCTTCATCATTCCCCTTTACCTAATTTTTGCCTTTTACCTTTTACCCTTCACCTTTTTCGCCACTTATGGCTGCCCCGAGATTTGAACTCGGACGCCTTGCGGCACTGGCTTCTAAGGCCAGCGTGTCTGCCATTCCACCAGGCAGCCTATCAGGCTGTTGAAAAAGTCCGTCTGCGGCGTTCTCGACCCCGCCGAAATCCTCACGTACCTACCTCGTACGCTCCGGTTTCGTCGGGGCCTGCGGCCTTGCATTCGGAACTTTTTGAACAGCCTGCGACCCCAATGAGCTTTTCAACATCCTGCTAAA
>JACQHO010000191.1 GCA_016198945.1 Nitrospirota bacterium
CAGACTCTCTTCACAGGCCCGGCGGATATGATAGGCCGAAAGCCGCCGCTCATTCGGCCCGTCGCCCATCCGTCCGTAGACCTTCGTGGCCAGCACGATCATCTCCCGCCGACCGCCGCCCTGTGCGAGCCACCGGCCGATGATCTGCTCCGTCCAGCCCTCCCCCTTCTTCCAGCCGTAGACGTTGGCGGTGTCGAAGAAATTAATTCCGATCGAAAGAGCCTCATCCATGATGGCGTGGCTCTTTTTTTCAGTCGTCTCCGGCCCGAAGTTCATCGTTCCGAGACAGAGACGGCTGACCTGCAGT
The DNA here is from genome assembly GCA_016198945.1 of Nitrospirota bacterium. GTDB lineage: Bacteria > Nitrospirota > Nitrospiria > JACQBZ01 > JACQBZ01 > JACQFA01. Next base: position 308 of record JACQHO010000191.1, read on the forward strand.
CCGGTTCGTCCGAGTTTTGTATAGTTCACGGCAAGTCCATCCGTTGTTATTTTTTAGAAACCTACCCCTTTTCGGAAAAGAAAGTCAAGGGCCCGGCCCAATCCAGGAGTCGATAATCCACTTGAAATGCAGGCTGAAATCGGTTAGGATGATAGACCTTTAATTCTAAAGGTAAAATCGTCATGACGACCGAAAAAGAAAATAAAGGCATTGCGCAATTGCGGCGGCAGATCGACACGCTGGATGACCAGGTCCTGGCCCTGTTGAACAAGCGGGCCGGGATCGTGGTCCGGATCGGCAAACTTAAAAAGGCCAAGCGGTCCGATCTGCATGCGCCCGTCCGCGAAATGGAAATCTACGACCGGCTTTCGCGTTTGAACAAAGGGCCGTTTCCGAATGAGGCGCTCCGCGCCGTCTATCGGGAGATCCTCTCGGCCTCGCTCTCCCTGGAAGGCCCGTTGAAAGTGGCCTATCTCGGCCCGAAGGCGACCTTTACCCATCTGGCCAGCCTCCGGCAGTTCGGTTTCTCGGCGTCCTATGTTCCGGTGAACAGCATCAAGGAGGTCTTCAGCGAAGTGGAACGGGGGCGGGCGGAGTACGGCGTGGTCCCGATCGAGAACTCGACCGAAGGCGTGGTCAATCACACGCTGGACATGTTCGTCGACTCGCCGCTGAAGATCGTCGGGGAGGTGATGCAGGAGGTGTCGCACCACCTGATGAACAAGAGCGGCCGGATGGAGGATGTGAAGAGCCTTTATTCCCATCCCCACGCCATCGCGCAATGCCGGGTCTGGCTGGAGAATCATCTGCCGAACGTCCCGACCCGCGAGGTGTCCAGCACGGCCCGCGCGGCCGAACTCTGCAATGAAGATCCGTCCGCCGCGGCGATCGCCTCGGAGCTGGCGGCCCAGCTGTACGGGCTCTCGATCCTCCAGAAGCGGATCGAGGACAACATACACAACTTTACGCGGTTTCTGGTGATTTCCCGAAAAAGCCTGGGCCGGACCGGGCGCGACAAGACCTCGATCATGTTCACCATCCGCGACCGGGTCGGCGCGCTGCATGACATGCTGAAGCCGTTTTCCCAGTACGGGATCAATCTGACCAAGATCGAATCCCGACCGTCGAGGAAAAAGGCCTGGGAATATATCTTTTTCGTGGATCTCGAGGGGCATCACCAGGATGAGAAGGTGAAAAAGGCGCTGGAGCAGCTCCATGAACAATGTCTTTTCTTGAAAGTGCTGGGGTCCTATCCGGCGGCCAAGGAAAAAGGGAATGAATAGAGAAACAACCATCGCGGTCGGTCGGCATATCGAATCCATCGAGCCGTACAAGCCGGGCAAGCCGCTCGAAGAGTTGGAGCGCGAGCGGGGGATCAAGAATGCGATCAAGCTGGCCTCGAACGAGAATCCGCTCGGCCCGTCGAAGAAGGCCCTCACCGTTTTAAAAAAAGGCCTAAGCGGACTTCACCGCTATCCGGAAGGGAGCGGCCGTCGGTTGCGGGAGGCGATTGCGCAGAAGCATAAATTAAAACCGGAACAGGTGATCCTGGGGAACGGTTCGGACGAGATCATGGATCTGGCGGCCAAAACCTTCCTTTCGCCGGGCGACGAGGCCTTGATCGGGGATCTGACCTTCGCGATTTATCACATCAGCGTGACGGCCCATCACGGCGTCGCCGTGCGGGTCCCGCTCCGCGACGGCCGCTTTGATCCGGAGGCGATGGCGGCGAGATGCACGCCCCTGACCCGGCTCGTCTTTATCTGCAATCCCAACAATCCGACCGGGACGATGATCACCCGCCGCGAACTGGACCGTTTATTGTCCCGGCTGCCGCAAAATGTTCTCGTGATCATGGATGAGGCCTATGCCGAATTCGCCGACGACCCGGAATTTCCGAACACGATCGAGGAAGTGAAACGGGCCGCGCCGGTTCTCGTCCTGCGGACCTTTTCCAAGATGTACGGCCTGGCCGGTCTTCGGATCGGGTACGGCCTGTCCCGGCCGGACGTGATCGAAGCGATGAACCGCGTCCGGCTGCCGTTCAATACGAACAGCCCGGCCCAGGCGGCGGCGCTGGCCGCGCTCTCGGACGAGACGCATGTGGCCCGGAGCCTTCGGATCAATCGCGAGGGCCGGCGGTATCTCTCGGAATCGTTTACAGGGCTGGGACTGAAATTTCTGCCGAGTCAGGCCAATTTTATTTATGTCGATATCGGACGGGACGGCGCGGCCGTGTATGAACGGCTTCTTCAAAAGGGCGTCATCGTCCGGCATATCGAGGGAAGGCGGCTTCGTGTTTCAATCGGCCGTCCGGCCGAGAACCGGCGGTTTATCAAGGCGCTGACCGACATCTTGAAAACGAAGTAAAACTATTTCCCCAGCTCGCAAAGCGAGCCTGCATGCTGCGAATCGCAGCAGACATGCGAGAGGGGGAGGCTCCATTCCGCCTTAGGCGGATGGAGGGGGCGACGTGAGCCCCCATATAAAAAGGAGAGGAAGTTCGATGATCATTGTATTAAAACCGGATGCGACCGAAAAAGAGATCAACCATATTATCGAGAAGCTGAAGGAGTGCGGCCTCAAGCCGCATGTCTCCCGTGGAGAAGAGCGGGTGATCATCGGGGCGATCGGGGACGAGCGCCAGCTGGAGAGCCAGCCGCTCTCGATCTTCCCGGGCGTCGAAAAGGTGATGCCGATCCTGTCTCCCTACAAGCTGGTCAGCCGCGAATTTAAAAAGACCGACAGCGTGGTGGAGGTGGCGAAGGGGGTTAAGATCGGCGGGAAGAAGATCCATGTGATGGCCGGTCCCTGCGCCGTTGAAAACCAGGAGTTGTTGACCCGGATCGCGCAGGAGGTGAAGGCGGCGGGGGCGACGATCTTACGGGGCGGGGCCTACAAGCCGCGCAGCTCTCCCTACAGCTTTCAGGGACTGGAGGAAAAGGGCATCGAGTTTCTTGTCGAGGCCAGGAAAAAGACCGGTCTCCCGGTCGTGACGGAAGTGGTGGACCCGCGGGACGTGGCGCTGGTGGCCGAACATGCCGATATCCTACAGATCGGCGCCCGGAACATGCAGAACTTCCGGCTGCTGACCGAGGTGGGGGGGTACGATAAACCGGTACTGCTCAAACGCGGTCTGTCGGCCACGATCAAGGAGTTCCTGCTCTCGGCCGAATACATCATGGCGCGCGGCAATCACAAGGTCATTCTTTGTGAGCGGGGGATCCGGACGTTTGAAACCGCGACGCGGAACACGCTCGATCTTTCGGCCGTGCCGGTGATCAAGGGAATGAGTCATCTGCCGATCATCGTGGATCCGAGTCATGCCACCGGACGATGGGAGCTGGTTGTTCCGCTGGCCCGCGCGGCCGTGGCGGCCGGCGCGGACGGGATCATGGTCGAGGTGCATCAAAATCCGGAGGAGGCGCTCTGCGACGGCGAGGAATCAATCAAGCCGAACAAGTTCAAGGCGATGATGGGAGAACTTAAAAAAATTGCGGAAGCGATCGGCCGCGAAATCTAAATCGAAATCAATAAAACGTCCGTTTCGGACGATCGTGATCGTCGGAGTCGGTCTGATCGGCGGGTCGATCGGGATGGCCGTCCGGGAAAAACGACTTGCGGATGTGATCATCGGTCTGGATCCCCGCGAGGAGGAATTGAAACGGGCCGTCGCGCTGAAGGCGATCGACCGGTACGAAACGGATTTCCGAAAATTCTCGCGAGCCGCCGGGGACGCGGACCTGGTCATTCTGGCGACGCCGGTCGGCCGACTGGAAACGGTCGCCCGCGATCTGTCCGCCGCGCTTTCGAAGAAAACGGTCGTCACGGATGCGGGCAGCGTCAAAGGCCCGCTCGTCCATCGGCTGGAGGATCTGTTTTCCGGCGGTCCTTCCAAACCGACGCGGTTTGTGGGCGGCCATCCGATCGCGGGCCGTGAAACCTCCGGCGTCAAGGCGGCAACAGCCGACCTGTTCTCGGACGCCCTCTGCATTCTGACGCCGACCGACCGCACCGCCCCCGACGCCCTCGGCGCGGTCCGGCGGTTCTGGGGGCTGATCGGGGCCCGGACCGCTTCGATGGATCCCGACGCCCATGACCGGATTCTCGCGGTCGTGAGTCATCTTCCGCACCTGGTCGCGTACGCACTGGTGAATACCGTCCTCGACATTCAGTCTAAAAACGGCGACCTTCTGTCCTATTCCGGAGGCGGTTTCAAGGATTTCACCCGCGTGGCGGCCAGTTCCCCCGAGATGTGGCGCGATATCTGCCTGTTCAACCGGGAAAACCTCCTGGCCGTGATCGAGGCCTATGAGCAGGCCCTGGACCGCTTAAAGCGGCTGATGGTCGAGGGAAATGCCGAAGGTCTTCGCCGCGAGTTCGAGCGCGCCAGGGAGGCGAGGAAAAAATTAATGAAGCAAGGCAGGGACCGCGCATGAAACCGATCGGGGTCGGAAAAAGCCGGGGGATCCAAGGGACGATCACGGTGCCGGGTGACAAATCGATCACCCACCGCGCGATCATGATGGGCTCCCTTGCGCGAGGGAAGACCGTGGTGAAGGGCTATCTGCCGTCTGAGGACTGTCTTCATACCGCTTCGGCCTTCCGGATGATGGGCCTTTCGATCGAGGAAGGGAATCGCGGCGGGCCTGCCCGCCGGACAGGCGGGGATGAATCGCCGGAACTGCGGATTGAAGGAAAAGGGCTTCGCGGCCTGACCGAGCCGTCATCCGTATTGGACCTCGGAAATTCCGGAACGGCCTTGAGGCTGATGACCGGCCTCCTGGCCGGTCAGGACTTTTTTTCGGTCGTGACGGGGGACGAATCGCTGCGGGGCCGGCCCATGCGCCGCGTGGTGGATCCGCTCCGTCGGATGGGCGCCGAGATCCACGGCCGGCAGGACGGAAATCTGGCCCCGCTGGCCGTTCACGGGCGTCGGCTGAAAGGCATCGCGTATGCCTTGCCGGTGGCCAGCGCGCAGGTCAAGTCGGCCCTTCTGCTGGCCGGGCTTCTGGCCGACGGCCGCACCGTGCTGACCGAACCGATTCCGTCCAGGGATCATACCGAGCGAATGTTTCTCGGACTGGGGATTCCCCTGGAGATCCGCGGAACGCAGATCTCGATGGAGGCGCCGTCCGAATTTTCCGGCCGCGAGATCGAGGTGCCCGGAGATATTTCCTCGGCCGCGTTTTTTATCGTGGCCGCGACGATCGTGAAGCATTCCGAGCTGACGGTCCGGAACGTGGGCGTGAATCCCACCCGCACCGGTCTGCTGGAACTGCTCGCCGAAATGGGGGCCGAGATCCGGGTTGAAAACCGGCGCGAGATCCAGCATGAGCCGGTTGCGGATCTTGTGATTCGGTCCCGGCCGCTCCGGGGCATTCGGATCCGGCCCGAGAGCGTGCCCAAAACGATCGACGAGTTTCCGGTTCTTTGTGTAGCCGCAGCCGCGGCCGAGGGCGAGACGATCATCCGGGGAGCGGAAGAGCTTCGCGTGAAGGAGTCCGACCGGATCCGGACGATGGCGACGGAGTTGTCCAGGATGGGCGCCGATCTTGAAGAGCTTCCGGACGGCCTGGTGATCCGCGGCGGGCGGAAACTTTCGGGGGCCCGCTGTTTGAGTTACGGCGATCACCGGATCGCAATGGCCCTGGCCGTGGCCGGTCTGACGGCCGACGGCGAAACCATCGTCGAGGGGGCGGAATGGATCGAAACCTCCTTCCCCGGTTTCGAACGGCTCCTCCGATCGGTCGCGCAGTAAGGACGGCTCCCGATGGACGTTTTCAGCAGAAACATCATCATCGCGATTGACGGCCCGGCCGGTTCCGGGAAGAGCTCCGCCGCCCGTCTGCTGGCCCAAAAGCTGGGCTGTCTTTATCTGGATACCGGCGCCCTTTACCGCGCCGTCGGATGGAAGGCGATGCAGGACGGAATGGATCTCCAGGACGCGGCGGCGCTCAAGACGCTCTGTGCGGGGCTGGATTTGTCGGTCCGGCCGGACGGCAACGGGATGAAGGTTTTCGTGGACGGCCGGGATGTTTCGGGTGAGATCCGGACTCCGGAGGTCAGCCGGGCTGCGGCGGCCGTCGCGGCCGTTCCGGTCGTGCGTCAGCGGTTGCTTCGAATTCAACGGGAGGTCGGGGAAAAAGCCGGCGGACAGGGGGGTGTCGTTGTGGAGGGGCGCGACATCGGAACGGTGGTCTTCCCGGACGCCCCGGTCAAGTTTTTTCTGGAAGCCTCGCCGGAGGTTCGCGTCGAGCGTCGGCATGCGGAGCTCCGGCAGCAGGGACTGGCGGCCGATCTGTCGGCCACCCGTCGGGAGATCGACACGCGGGACTTAAAAGACGCCAACCGGGAGATCGCGCCGTTAAAACCGGCCGGGGATGCGATCCGGATCGATTCCACCGCCCTGACCCTGGACGGCGTGGTTTCGGAGATGATGGCCGTGATCGAACGAAAACGGTCCGGGAACGCGGACTGATATGCTCTATGCGATTGCCCATGCGCTTCTGAAAGTAGTGGGGCGGCTGCTGTTCCGAGTGCGCATCATCGGCGCGGAACATGTTCCGAAGACCGGGCCGGTCCTGATCGCTCCGAACCATGTCAGCTACCTGGACATTCCGCTTCTCGGCATCATGATTGACCGGCCGCTTCATTTTATGGGGAAGCCCAGTCTTTTCCGCGGCTGGGTTGGACGACTCTATCGCGCGCTGAACGGTTTTCCGATCGAACGCGGGCCGCGCTCTCGGAACGGATTGATGGAGGCCGTAAGCCGTCTTAAGCAGGGCCATTGCGTGGCGATGTATCCCGAAGGCGGCCGGAGCCTGAGCGGGCGTCTCCAGAAACCGATGCCGGGAGTCGGGCTGATCGTGGCACAGAGCGGGGTGAAGGTCATCCCGGCTTATGTGGCCGGAACCGACAAGGTCTTGCCGGTGGGGGCCTGGATGATCCGTATCCATCCGGTGACGGTGTATATCGGCGAACCGATTGATTTTACGGATCAAATACAGAAAGGCGATGGAAAAGAGCTTTATCTCCGGATCAGCCGCGCCATTATGGAGCAGATCGTCAAGCTAAAGGCTCAGGCGACGGGTCAATCCGGCCGAACGGTCAATCCCATGCCGGATGCGGCCATGAAGGGCGGAAATCAGTAAATATAATTAAAATGGTGACAAATTATTAACAAGTATAGTACAATGCGCTTTCTTATTTTTAACGGAAGGCACCATCAACCGCATCGAGCAGAAAGGGGATACAGACCAGCATGACGTTTTCGGAAAAAGCACCGATGGCTAATACAACGGCGGGGGCTCCCAACGAGGATCTCCCGATGGATATGCACGCCCTCTACGAGGAGTCGTTTAAAAATCTAAAGGAAGGAGGAGTCGTCGAAGGGACGATCGTTGCGATCCAGCAGGCCGGTGTGGTGGTGGATATCGGTTACAAATCCGAAGGGCTGATCCCCGCGAGCGAATTCAGCAGCGCCGAGATCGCGGCGCTCAAGGTCGGAGACACGATCCAGGTTTATCTCGAAGAACGCGAAGACAGCGAAGGGAACCTCATCCTGTCCAAAGAGAAAGCGGCCAAGATGAAGGTCTGGGAGGTCCTGGAAAAATCCTTCGAAAACGGCGAGGTGGTCGACGGCAAGATGGTCTCGAAGGTCAAGGGCGGGATGATGGTGGACATCGGCGTCAAGGCCTTCCTCCCGGGCTCGCAGATCGACCTCCATCCGGTCCGGGACCTGGATTCCCTGGTCGGCAAGACCTTCCCGATGAAGATCATCAAGATGAATCACCGCCGGGGCAATATCGTCGTGTCCCGCCGCGTCTTGCTGGAGGAGTCCCGGGACAAGAAGCGGCGCGCCGCCATGGCCACGCTGGAAGACGGGCAGCTGGTGGACGGGACGGTGAAGAACATCACGGAATACGGGGCCTTTATCGATCTGGGCGGCATCGACGGATTGTTGCATATCACGGACATGTCCTGGGGCCGCGTGAATCATCCCACCGAGGTTCTTTCGGTCGGCGACCGGACCCAGGTTGTGATCCTCAAATACGATAAAGAGACCGGCCGGGTTTCGCTCGGGCTCAAACAAAAGACACCGGATCCCTGGACCAAGGTGGAGCAGAAATTCCCGGTCGGGACCCGCGTGAAGGGAAAGATCGTGAGCATCACGGACTATGGCGCGTTTGTCGAGTTGGAGCCCGGGATCGAGGGGCTCGTCCATATCTCCGAGATGTCCTGGAGCCATGAAGTCCGTCACCCCTCCAAGCTGGTCTCGGTCGGAGACCTGGTGGACGTGCTCGTCTTGATGGTGGACCGGGACAATCGCAAGATCTCGCTCGGCATGAAGCAGGTCACGGCGAATCCCTGGAACGCGGTCGAGGGAAAATATCCGATCGGCAGCAAGATCACGGGCAAGATCAAGGGGCTGACCGACTTCGGCGCGTTTGTGGGGCTGGAGGAGGGGATTGACGGACTGATCCATATCTCGGACATGTCCTGGACCAAGCGCCTGACCCATCCCTCCGAGTTGTTTAAAAAAGGACAGCCGGTCGAGGCCGTCGTCCTCAAGGTGGACAAGGAGAAGGAGCGCCTTTCCCTGGGCTTCAAGCAGCTTCAGTCCGATCCGTGGGAGACCGGCATTGCCGAGAAATACCGCGTCGGTGATGTAGTGAAATGCAAGATCGTGAAGGTCACGGATTTCGGGGTCTTTGTGGAGCTGGAGGAGGGCGTGGAGGGACTGATCCATGTCAGCGAAACCGGCATTGAGCCGTCCTCCCGCATCGGCGATGCCATGCAGATCGGCGACGTCATCCGCGCCCAGATCATCCGGATGGAACTGCCCGAGCGTAAAATCGCCCTGAGCATCAGGACCTACAAGAACGAACAGGAACGAGCCCAGAAAAAGGACAAGTAACCAGAAAACGGGACCGAAGATGAAAAGGCATCCGTTGATCATCGGCTTGATTGTTTTGATCGGTCTGGCGATCCTTTTCTTTATCGCGACCTATTCCGCCACCCTGATGCGGTCCGGCGGAGGCTTCCTCGACGACCGGATCGCGCTGATCAAGATCGAGGGGGTCATCCTCGATTCCACCGATACCATCGAAGAGCTCCGGCGGTACAAAGACAGCTCCGGAATCAAGGCCATCATCCTCCGGATCAACAGTCCGGGCGGCGTCGTCGTCCCGTCCCAGGAAATCTACGAAGAGGTCAAAAAAATCCGGGATGGGGGGGAAAAGAAGGTGGTCGTCTCGATGGGAACGGTGGCGGCCTCCGGCGGCTATTACATCGCATCCGCCTCGGACCGGATCGTGGCCAATCCGGGCACGCTGACCGGGAGCATCGGCGTGATCATGGAGCTGGCCAATGTGGAAGGGCTGTTCAAAAAGATCGGGGTCGAGAGCGTGGTGATCAAGAGCGGCCGGAACAAGGACGTCGGCTCCCCCTTCCGGAAAATGAGTCCGGAGGAACGGGTGATCCTGCAGCAGTTGATGGACGATGTCCATGACCAGTTTATCCAGGCGGTGGCCGAAGGCCGCGGGCTGACGGAGGCGGAAGTGCGCGAATTGGCGGACGGGAGCGTCTTTACCGGACGACAGGCCCAGGAGCTCGGCCTGGTGGACGACATCGGCAATCTCCAGGATACCATCCGTCTTGCGGCCGATATCGCCGGAATCAAAGGGGAGCCCCGGATCGTGGAATCCCGAAAACGGGGGGGGGTTCTGGACCTGTTGAGGGACCAGTTCCTGGGCCGAATGCCCGGACTGCAACTGGCGCCGACAGGCGTATCGTTGAAATATCTTCTTGCGTTTTAAACCTGCACCGATCGTCACGACACGGAGAGAAGACCAATGACAAAGGCCCAATTGATCGAAGCGATGTCCCAGAAGGTGACCCACCTGACCAAGCGCCAGACCGAAATGATCGTGAACACGATCTTCAACAGCATCCGTCAGTCGCTGGCCGGCGGAGGAAAGATCGAGATACGCGGTTTCGGGAGCTTCAAGCTCCGCAGCCGTCGGATGCGGGAGGGCCGGAACCCCAAGACCGGCTCCCAGGTCCATGTCCCGGCCAAGCGCGTGCCGTTCTTCAAGGCCGGAAAAGAATTAAAAGAGATCGTGAACAGTTAATCTGTGTTCGCGAAAGACCTTCGCAAGCTTTTCCAGCGGTATTCATGGTAATCGACCCGGTCATTGGTATTTGTCACCCTCTGCTATAATAAAAAAGGGAGAGGTAAATATGTCGAACAAGCAGAGACTGAATCTTGGGGGTGAAGAGGTCTGGGGGGATCTGGTCCCGGTTCAACAGGTGCAAGAAGGCTGGAGTCAATACCTTCTTACAGACGGCAGTATCGTCAAAATGAAAATAGTCGTGACGGATGTTTTTCGAGTCGACAATAAATATGATGCGGAAGGAAATCCGATTTACTATGTTAAATCCACCAACGTGGTCTCTGTGAATGCTCCAGAGGAACTTAAAAGAAAGGCATAAGAAAGATGCTCGCTTCCGTTTATAAAAACAAATACTCCTCGTTCAAACGCGTGAATGAGGAAAGCGAAGATTTTTCTTATGAAGAGCATGATACGACGAATGAAAATAGGCTCCAAGATTTCGTTGCCAAGATCATTGCGGAAGTAAGCGGGGTCGAATATATCTACTGTCGTCGCGAAGGGCAGGTCAATTATATTTGGGCGATCATCAACGAATTAGATCCGCAAGTTCGAAGGGCAGTATATAAAAAAGAAATGGCGATTATTGATTTGTTTCCTGAAATGGATTTTGACTTCAATATCATAGCTCGTATGAACAAGCCCATTCAATCCATTATCAGTCAAGATGGGATCGAGCTTATTTATAAGAAATCTAATTGATAAACCGCTCGTCTGTTGCCTCATGCCGGATCTCAATAGCCATTTTCAATTTGCCAAGATGAACGAGGAGTTTAGTCGGGAGTTGGTTTCTGGGCAGAAACATTTGGATTGGGCTGTTACTGTTATGTTTTATGCGGCTGTTCATTACGTCGAAGCTTATTTCGCGAAGCATAACATCCATTATAAGTCTCATTCTGTTAGGGAAGGAGTAATCCATCGTGATAGAAAACTCCGAAGTATTTATGCCACATACAGAGAGTTAAAAGATGATAGTAAAGGGACACGATATGAATGCCGTATTTTCCCGGTAGAAGAAGTCGTTTCACGAATCCAGCCGAACCTGGTCACGATAAAAGATCATATTTCAGGTTTGTTGGTGTAACCCCCCCCTCCTCCATCTTCATCCATCATTACGGCGGTTAATCAAACCGGCAGGAGAGCCGAAGCGCTTTTTGAAGGCGTCGCAAGTATTCTCTGCGGGGAAGCTCGACCGCGCCGAAGCGTTTGAGGTGCGGCGTCGTGAACTGTACATCGAATAACGCATAGCCCCGTTCTTTCAGCCGACCGACGAGGAAAGTTAGGCAGACCTTCGAGGCATCGCGCACGATCGTGAACATCGACTCTCCCATGAAGGCTCCGCCCAGGCTCACGCCGTAAATTCCGCCCGCGAGTTTCCCTTCATGATAGGCCTCGATCGAGTGGGCCTTTCCGATTCGATGCAGCGCCGTGTAAGCCGCCGCGATCTCCTTGTTGATCCAGGTTTCCTCCCGGTTCGCGCAGCCCCGAACGACGCCCTCAAAATCACGATCGATAACCATTTCAAATTTTTTACCGCGAATCGTTTGGGCCAGTCGCCGAGGGATATGAAACCGTTCCGGCTCGATGATCGTGCGTGGATCGGGCGAGTACCAATGAATCTGCCCGTCTTCGTCCGCCATGGGAAAGATGCCCTGGCGGTAGGCGGCCTCTAAAAGTTCGGGTGGGATGGTTTGAG
>JACQHO010000166.1 GCA_016198945.1 Nitrospirota bacterium
CCCTTGTTGCTTTTCCTCCAGATCGGCTGCGGGTTTTCGGCCGATTCCCAGAAGGGTCCGTCCGGCGAAGGGGAGGGTCTCCGAGCCGAGGGCTGGGCCGCCGGTGTTTCCAATCTGGATTCCGGGCCGGAGATGGCCTTTTCCCCCCAGATTGCAGTGGAGGGGGACCCGGCGAACAACGGCGGAAGCGACGACGCACAGTCGAGCGCGATCGCGGTCTGGGTGAAGTTGGAAGATCCGGATACGCTTGATTCGAATCCTCAGCAGGTCTATCGTCTGTATGCGGCGAACTTCAATGGGGCGACGGGCTGGGGAGCGGCCGCCGTTCTTGATTCGGAAAGCGCCAATTATCACAGCGCCTGGTCGCCGAAGGTCTCGATGGATGATGCCGGGAATGCGATTGCGGTATGGCAGCAATCAGACGGGACGACGGAGCGGATTTATGCGCGGCGATTCAGCGGAGGCGCCTGGGCGGGTGCGCCCGAAGTTTTGGACAGTGGGGGCGGCGCGGTTTCACCTTCGATTGCGGTCGAGCCGGATGGGACCGGCACCGCGATGGCGGTCTATACCCGGTTGCAGACCGGAAACCATCGTGCCTATGCCCGTCGGCTCACCGGCGGGATCGGGGCCGGCGCCTGGGGGGCCGAGACGAACATCGATGCCCTTTCCTGCTGTCAGTCTTTTGCCACCGTGCACAGCGGCGGGACGGACACGCAGAATGGGGACGACGTGGGCCAATGGACCTCCACCGCCCTTGACAGCAATGGAGATGTTCATATCAGTTATTATGCCGTGGGCTGTACCGGCACCTGCGGCGTCGCGGATACGACAAACGCAACCGATCTGCGGTATTCCTATAATCTTCAGACCATCTGCGTGGACGGAGGCGTCGGCTGCGCCAATGCGACCAATGCCACGGTCGGCCAGTACACGAGCCTTGTGGTGGATTCAACCGGGCGGGTCTTCATCAGTTATTATGATGCCACCAATCTGGATCTCAGATACGCGACCTGCGGCTCGGATTGTCTGAATACGGCAAACTGGACAAGCGTCTGCGTGGACGGAAGGGTGTCGCCAACCTGCATCGCGACCGGTGCCACCGCCATCAACACGGGCCAGTACACAAGCCTGGCCCAGGATTCGACCGGTCGACTTCATCTGGTTTATCAAAACGCCAGCGCCACCGGCGTGCGGTATACCACCTGTCTTCCGGCGGCCGGGAACTCCTTCTGCGCCGCTGTAAACAGTTGGACAACCCCGGTCAACCTGCCCGGCGCGGCATCGGCATCGACCTATATGAGGCTTGCGATCAGTGCATCTTCAACGGCCGGTTCCCCGGGCGTGCTGCATGTCGCCTATCAGGGCGCGGGCACGAATCTAAGGTACTATTCCTGCGACATCACCTCGACCGGGACGAACTGCACTGCGGCCGCGAACTGGGGGGCCGGCTTTGTCAATATCCCGGCCGTCTCTCCCAATGCCAACTGGATCAGCCTGAAGGCCGGTCCTTCTTCCACCGGCGGGGCGCTGGCTCGGTTGCATCTGGTATTCTATAATACCGGAACGACAAGGTTCACCTACACCACCTGCGATCTCACGACGAACACCACCTGCGCAACGGCTGCAAACTGGACCGCCATCGTTGCGGTGGATGGGGCCGTGGCGGCGAACGGCAGCACCGGTCTTGGAATTGACGGCTCCGGACGATTGCATGTTTCGTATTATAATTCCACAGCTCAGGACCTTAAGTATGCCACCTGCTCTCCGGCCGGCGGAACCACTTGCACTGTTGCCGCAAACTGGACATTGAGCTGTCTTGAGGGCACCACCGGAGCCACGTGTCGCAGCTCCATTCCCGTGAACTGGAACACCGGTCAATATACCAGCATTGCGGTGGACAGCTTCGGAGAGGTCGCGATCGCCTATTATGAAACACAGACTAATATTGATTCGACCACCGGCTTAAGGCTCCGGCTGGCGACCAGTCTCGGCCGCTCGGCCGAACGTCCCGTGGTGGCAATGGACGCCACCGGCCGGGCCATCGCGGCCTTTACCCGCGCTGCATTGACCGGTTGCTTTGCCGAAGTAGAAAACGGTCCAACCGTTCTCCCCATCAGCCAGGACCCGGATGCGAATGGATTGAATAGTGAACTGTCCGCCATCGGCTGTTATCCGAGCGTGCCCGCGGTCAACCAGTTTGATGCGGTCGCCTCGGCCTGGCAGAGCGCCTTCAGCATTAATCCCGGCCCCCCCGTACAGGTGGCGGATTTCAACGGTACGAGCTCCGACATTTGCTTTCAGGCAGGGGTAGGGTTTGACGATATGGGTGGAAATGACTGGGATGGAAACCTGCTCGGATTGAATTCGGCCTGCGTCAATTTCTCACAGCTCCAAATCGCGATGCAGCGGACGACGGGAGTGGCCTTCGTGGTGATGAAGCTGTCCTGGAACGAGAACGAATCTGGAGGGGGATGTTCCTCGCCTCCCAATGACGACAACCATGGCGGGGGGGGTGGTGATGAAAATGATAACCCCAACAATACGACCGGGGATGATGACTCCTGCGCGCCGTCGTGGCTGGCTTGGGATGAATTTAACGGCAATGCGATTGCGGCCGTACGATACGATGGGGCGGGATGGGCTACTACGGACTGGACCAATACATTCCTCTATGCCCATTCCAACCATCCTTGGGCGACCGCATGCGAAGAGAGTAGTGCAAATGGAGGTTCTACTTGCATCACCAACCCCATAGACGCAGCGACCATGATCGATAAGCCGGTCATCTCCAACTGTCCATCCCAGGGTCAGTCAACAACGGAGACCGGGCGGATCCTTTTGGATTGCCAGGTGAATAACCCCCAGGTTTCAATCTCCGGGGATGCAAACGGCACCGCACTGGTCGTGTTCGAGCGGTTTTGGAAAGATGCAAGCGGATCACATCACGACGTCTATGCCGACTGTTTTACATTGGGGGGTAGTACGTGCGGCGTAACCCAAAACCCGGGACTTCCTTCGGGCACCTGCACGGATGCCAACCTGAACAATGGCTGGAGGTCTTTTTCGTGTATCGATGCTTCGGGCAATCCTCGCGGGAACGGCTATGTGCCGCCGCCGGCCAATACCGATTTTAATAATGCTCCCTTCACACCCACGCCGGCCAATAGCGACAATCCCACCGTTACGTATCCGTATGCCGTGCTGAATAACATCGCGACAAGCCGGATGGCCTTCTCGCCGCAGGCGGCGATAGACTCGACCGGGAACGGGCTTGCGGTCTGGACGGAGCGGGACGGGAATCAGTGGCGTGTGTACGGGATGCGGTTCATCGCCGGCTTCGTCGGCTGCGTCGTCGGAACCAATTGCGGGTTTATCACGGCTTCGCGGGTGCCGATTGATGCCCTGGGTTCCGATCCGAGCTGCGCAAGCGGCGCCTGCATGTATTCCAACCCGG
>JACQHO010000167.1 GCA_016198945.1 Nitrospirota bacterium
ATAAAGACCTTAAGGAGGCCGTTGCATCAAGGCAGTTTCGCGAGGACCTTTATTACCGTATCAATGTCTTTCCGATCGAGGTTCCGCCTCTTCGAGAGCGCAAGGAGGATCTCTGCCAGTTCGTCAATCATTTCTTTCGCCTCCACCAGGGGGATCTGAAGAAGCGGTTAGACGGTTTTTCTCCTTCGGCCATACAGAAGCTGATGTTTTATAACTGGCCGGGCAACGTGCGTGAACTTGAGAACAAGGTCCGTCAGGCCATGATCAATGCGGTCGGTCCTCTCATTTATCGCGAGGACATCGTCTTCGAGGACCGCAAGGATTCTCCTTCGCTTAAGTCCTTTAAAGAGGCCAAGCAGGAGTTCGAAAGAAACTACATCATGAACGTCCTTCGGATCGCGCAGGGGAATGTCGCCGAGGCGGCGCGCCTGGCCAAGAAAGACCGGAAAGACTTCTACGATGTGATGCGAAAATACAAACTTCGTTCACAGGATTTTAGAATCCCCTAAAGCCCAACCCGACCCTCCAATCATTCAGCCTTCTGATTAACCCGGAATTACAATTTTTGTCCACATCCGTGGGCATATCCCTACACCCACCCTACTCATCTATAAAATAATACAGACAACCTCACATAACATTTTGAAATTACATATTAATTTAATAACATCATTTTTGCCCGATATGGTACGAATACTGCAAAACCCTTATAGGAGACCGGGGACAGTTCCGTCCCCGTTTAATATGGAGGGACTGATGGAGGCATGTAAAAACACGGAACGCGAAGCGCCAGAGCTGATGCGACAGATCCTTCGTTATCTTGATGCGCACCCGGATGCACTGGACACCGCCGATGGAATCGCCAAATGGTGGATCTGTGCGGATGGAAAAGCGGTTGAAAAGGCGATCGAGAGGCTGATGCAAAAGGGCATCCTCCAAAGGCGAAAGCTGGGCGGATTGAGCTATTACGGTTTACACCAGGATTACCGCGGTATCAGAAGTGATGATCTCCTAAAGAAGCTTAAAGAGGACGGAACAAATGCATAAAACGCGGATCCTCGTTGTGGATGATGAAGAAGTCTTAAGGAATCTCTACCAGGAGGTATTAAGTAGCGAAGGATACGAGGTTTTGTGCGCCGCCTCGGGCGAAGAGGGCCTCAAAAAGTTGCAGTCCGACCGGTTTGATCTCGTGGTCACCGATTATCGGATGCCAGGCATGGACGGCATGGAGTTTCTTCAACGCGTCAAGATATTTAACGTTGCGATCCAGGTCATTCTCTTGACCTCCCATATCGGACCCAAAACGGCTCTGGACGCCATGAAAGCGGGAGCCTTCTGGTACCTGACGAAACCGGTCGATATCAACAAGCTTGTCGATAAGGTCCGAGAGGCGCTTCTGGTTAAGGAGGCAGAATGAAAAACCCGAAGATACTGGTCGTGGATGACGACGAAAGCGTGCTCGGTCTTCTCAGGGAGGTCCTGTCCGAGCGGTCCTGCGCCGTCACAACAGCTTCCAGTTTTGAAGAGGCCGTGATCCAGATCGGCCGAGCGGCTTTCGCGGTGGCCGTCGTGGACATCGTGCTGGGCTCCCGCAATGGCCTTGAATTGGTGACCGAGATCAAGAGCCGCTCCAAGGAAACCGAGGTGGTGATGATGACCAGTCATGCCTCCATGGAGACGGCCATCGAAGCGCTTCACCGCGGGGCCTACGACTACGTCCGGAAACCCTTCGAGCAGATCGAAGAGATCTGGTTCCCGATCCGGAGGGCGATCGAGCGTTGGGATCTTGCAAGAGAAAACGCCCGGCTCATTCAAGAACTGGCCGGCCGTAACCTCGATCTGGACCGGACGGTTCACCGTCTCACCTCGTTGAATTCTGCCGGCCGGGCCATGGGGAGCATTTACCGAATCCAAGACCTCCTGGATTATTTCGTGCAGCTTGTCGCGTCGGAACTTCAGGTCGACCGGGTGTCCCTCATGCTGATCGATCAGAAAGAACACCTGTTGAAGATCGTCTCTTCACACGGAATCTCGGCCGAGGTGGCCCGGGAGGTCCGGGTGCGGCTTGGCGATGGGGTGGCCGGATGGGTGGCCCAGAAAGGAAAGCCGATACTGGTCAAGGACGCCACGGCCGACCCCCGGATCACGGAGCCGAAGGGCGCGGCGTATGTTACGGGATCCTTTATCTCCTCCCCGATCGTGCTCAGCATCCCCATCAAGATGCAGGAAAAAACGCTGGGTGTCATCAACGTCACGCATAAACGCTCCGGCCAGCCCTTCACCGATGATGACATGGTCTTTCTCTACAGCTTGGCCGGCCAAGCCGCGGTGGCGATTGAAGGGGCCAGGCACTTTGAAGAACTCCAGCAGACTTATGAATCCTTGAAAGCGACCCAGAACCAGCTTGTGGCTTCGGAGCGGCTCAATGCCTTAGGCCAGATGGCGGCCGGCGTGGCCCATGACTTTAACAACATCTTAAACGGTGTACTGGGAAGAGCCCAGCTCCTGCTCCAACGGACGGCCGCTCCGGATACGGACCTTCAGGCGGTTCGCTCGGAACTGAAGGTGATAGAACGTCTCTCGCTGGAAGGGGCCGAGACCGTCAAGCGGATTCAGGACTTCACGGGAATTCGAAAGGATCTTCCTACCGAGGCGGTGGATCTGAATGCCGTGGTCCAAAATGCGGTCGAGATGACGCGGCCGAAGTGGAAAGAGGAATGCCGGGCGCGGGGAATTCAAATCGAGATGCGACTGGAATCGGGGGAGATTCCGGTGACAACGGGAAACGCCTATGAACTGACCCAAGTCATCAGCAATCTCATTTTCAACGCCGTGGAGGCGATGCCGCAAGGAGGGGACCTTTCCATAAAGACCTTTCGGGAAGGAGACCGGATCCGGATCGAGGTGGCGGACACCGGGAGCGGCATGAGTCAGGAAATCCAGGCCCGGATCTTTGAACCCTTCTTCACCACCAAGGAATCCGGCCAAGGATTGGGCTTAAGCATCGCCTATGGGATCATCACACGGTACCGAGGAGAAATCACGGTTAGCAGTCAACCTGGAACAGGTTCCACCTTTAAGATCGGCCTCCCGATTGTTTCGCCCCGATCACGGCGCCGATTCTCCAAAAAGGCCGGCTCGCATGAACCTTTCTCTTCGGCACGGATACTCATCATCGAGGATGACGATCAAAACCGGCGGCTCTTTTGTGAGACATTAACCCGGGCAGGTCATCACGTGACGGGAGTTTCAAACGGAACGGAGGGGCTCGGGGTGTTGAAGCCGGAATCGTTTGACGTGGTCATCACGGATCTTTCCATGCCGGGGCTTTCAGGCTGGGAGGTGGCTAAGAGGGCCAAGGAACAAGATCCCCGGGTCCGGGTAATCCTCCTGAGCGGTTGGGGAATCCAGCAAGAGGCCGAGCTGGTCAAGGCTTCCGGAATCGACATTGTTCTGGCCAAGCCTTGCCAGGTGAAGGAGCTTCAACGGGCTGTACAACAGGCATTGCAGGGCGAGGAAAGTGATCCAAAGGGAGGCGAAAAAAATGAAAGACCCGGCTAAGATCCTAGTGGTGGATGATAATGAAGCCATCTCTCAGCTTTTGAGTGAGACCTTGGGCGATCAGGGCTATAAGGTGACCCGGATGATACGGGGAGAAGAGGCCCTGATGGAGCTTCGCCGGCAGTCCTATCATCTTGTCTTGCTCGATCTGGTGCTCCCGGGAATGCATGGAAGCCGGATTTTGCACGAGATCAAACGGAAATTTCCAAAGACGGATGTGATCATCATGACCAGCCATGCCTCGGTGGATACGGCCATCGAGGCTTTGCGTTTGGGCGCGCAGGACTATCTCACCAAGCCGTTTGATGATCTGGAGATGGTGCTACGGGTGGTCCGAAAAACGCTCGAAAAACGGCAATTGCTGGAAGAAAATGACCGGCTGGTTCAAGAACTCAATGCCAAGACCCGGGAGCTTGAGTCGGCCGTCCAAAGGCTGTCTTCCCTCAATGAGATGAGCCAGGCGCTCCATTCCATCCTCGATCTTAAAGAGCTGCTTCATTTCTTCGTCACCCTTGTGGCGAGCGAGTTGGCCGCCGAGCGGGTTTCACTGATGCTCTCGAACAGGAAAACCGGTGAGATGATGATTGAGGCCGCGATTGGGTTGGATGAGCAGTTGGCCCGGACGGTCCGGGTCCGGGTGGGGGAGGGAATTGCGGGACGGGTGGTGCAGGAG
>JACQHO010000024.1 GCA_016198945.1 Nitrospirota bacterium
ACACGGGTCATCCATTGCACTTTGGACGCGAACCAGCTCACGGTCTACGACAAGACAAGGATCAAGAACGCCACGGTGGAAGATCTTATGTCCGCCGTGCTGAAATAACCCTGTCAACGAATATGGACTGGCGGCGGATAATAAATCCGTCCCCTCACAGAAGGAGGAAGGCAATGAAGATATCGTACTTCGGATGGTTTTGGAAAGCAGCTTCGCTGTGGACGGCTTTCCTGCTCCTGCCGATGTTCGGCGGACCGATTCCGGTTCAGACGGCCATCGCAGAGGAAGGGCATCCTCATTCCGTGACGGTTGCATCCCCGTCGTCGGACCAACCTTCCTGGGAGGAAAAGTTCAAGGAGCAACTTGAAAGAGAGGATGTTGCAGAGGGCCGTTCGGGCCATCGCGAACAGGTCCAGGCGGCGATGCAGAAGCTGATGGACGAGATTGCGAAGGGGAGCAACTCACACTCCTCCCATGCCGCCAAAGGGCCTTACAGCGATGCGGCCATGGCCCAGCAGATGGACAAGAGTTTCTTCCTCGGACCGACCGGCGTCGGCGAAACCGTGACGGCCGGCGGGCGGTGTCCCCAGGGCGCCCCGGTGAAAAAGTATGATGTTTCCGCAATCAATGTCGAGATCACGTTGAATCAGTGGCTGGACTATCATCCCGGTTACATGTACGTCCTGACCGAAAATCTCTCAAAGGTTCGCGAGGAGGAAAAGATCAACCGCGAGGCGAGAAAGAAGGCGGGGTATGATCCCGGCGCCGTTACGACGGGCCTCCAGACCGATATGATCCAGCCGTTGACGATCCGCGGGAGTCAGGGCGACTGTGTCGTGATCAATCTTCAGAATCAACTGGACGGAGAGGACGTCGGTATTCATATCCACGGCTCCAGCATGATCGTCAAATCCTCCGGACAGGCGGCCACCGCGGCCAACCCGGATTCAAACGTGAAGCCGGGAAAGAGCCAGATCTTCGAGTGGTACATTCGACCGACCGAGCAGGAAGGCTCCCACATGCTCCACAGCCACGTCGGCCGTGAGCAGGCCAGTCTGGGGATGATCGGGGCCTTCATCGTCGAGCCGATGGGATCGACCTACCTTGATCCGATCACGGGTAAAGAGGCGAAGAGCGGCTGGCAGATGATGATCGCGAATCCGGATCTTCCCGATTTCCGGGAATACACCATCTTCTATCACGAGATCGGGGATGAATCGTTCCGGCCGTTGAACAAACAAGGGGAGATGATTCCTCAGCGCGATCCGAACACCGACGCTTACCGCCCCTCGGCCCGCGCGCTCAACTACCGCAGCGAGCCGTTCGGCGTGAACAACCTCGCGCTCCAGGAGAAATATTTCCATTTTGAAGACGAATCCATGTCGTACAGCTCCTACACCTTCGGGGATGTGCCCACGACGATTCCGCGGGGCTACATGGGCGATCCGGCGAAATGGCGTTTGATCCACGGGGGCGGCGAGGTGTTCCATTCGCATCATCCTCACGGAGGGTCCATCCGGTGGCTTCGTCAGCCGAAGGCCGACGCAAAAGAGAACTTTCTTCTGACCGCGGCGGGGAACGGGCCGGTGAAATATCCCGAGATTCGAACCACGACCGACCGGGTGGATGTCGAGGTGATCGGGCCTTCGGAGGTTCTGGATCTTCACAATGAATGCGGCTGGGGTCTCTGCCAGCAGGTGGCGTCCGAATATCTTTTCCACTGCCACGTGGCGCACCACTATGTCGCCGGGATGTGGTCCTACGGACGCGGCTACAATACGCTGCAGACCGGAAATTATCCCTTCGGCAGCACCGATACGATGCCGGCGCTGCAGGAGTTGCCGGATCGGAAGGGCCGGATGAAGCCGGCCGTGACCTCGGACCAGCTGGTTGGAAAGACGATGGACTGGTACGACAAGAAATGGAACATTACGGCGAACAAGACCGACTTCTCGAAGTCGATTCCGGATGTTTCGATCAAGGACTGGGTCAAGATGATGCTTCCGCCGGCCGGACAGCCGGGCCACACCTCGGATGAGAAGGGCCAGATCATGGCCTATGATGCAACGGTCTGGGACTGGGCCTGGGAGGGCAACAAGGCATTGGGCGAGCCGGAAGCCACCCAGATGTTTGACAACCCCAAATACAAATCGCCGATGCCCGGAAAGCGGCCGCCGATTTTATTCGATGCCAAGACCGGAAAGCTGGCGAATCCGTTCTTCAAGCCGCATTTCGGAAAGCGGGTTCCGTTCGCGCGGCATCACGGGCCTGCGCCGTGGTTGGAGCCGATCCATATGGATAAGAGCACCGGGTCCCTGGCGACCGAACCCGGCGGACTCGGCGTGGCCGGCGGAGAAACAAACCAGCCGGCCCGTCCGGGCGAACAGGGGAAATGGAGCCTTTGTCCGGAAAATGCAGGTCGGAAGCAGTATACGATCCATTTCATTGAAACTCCGATCACGATGAACAACGCGATCGGGAAAGAAAAGGCCGTGGTGGATCAACACGGGACGATCTATGTTCTGCAGGAGGAGGAAGCCGCCGTTCGGGCCAACTCCGATCTGGCCCGTCCGCTGGTCTACCGTTCCAATGTCTATGACTGTGTGGACGTGATCTTGAAAAGCGAGTGGGAGGACAACGACACCACGAACTTCCAGATGTCGAAGATCAATATCCATCCCCACTTCATGCAGTTCGACAACAACGCCTCCGACGGCGTGATCACGGCGTTTGCCTATGAAATGTCGGTGCGGCCGTTCACGCAGTTCAAAAAGGCCAAGGCCAAGGGGCTTCCGGTGCCGATGAACTCTCACATAACGGAAGACGTCAAAGCCGGCGCGACCTCGATCAAGATCCATTTGGCTGAAGGCGCGACGAAGTATCATGTCGGCACCGACATTATGATCGGAATGGACGAGGTGAAGACCTCGGAGGTCCGCTGGATCAAGGATATTCAAGGAGACACACTGATCTTCGGCGAGCCGCTGAAGCATGCCCATAAGAAAGGCGAGATCGCCTCGGTCGAGTTCGTCCGGTACCGCTACTGGGTGGATGTCGATTTGGGAACGGTCTTCTGGCACGACCATGCGCTCGGCGGCACGACCTGGCCGCACGGCGCGGTGGGCGGCAATATTGTCGAGCCGTATGGTTCGACCTATCACGACCCGGTCACCGGGAAGGAAATACGGAGCGGACCGATCGCCGATATTCATACGACCGAACCGGTCGGCTACGGCGTGAACGGCAGCTTCCGAGAGATGGTGCAGTACCTCAATGACACGGTGCCGTATACCGCGCAGGTCGTCACGGCCGGGAATCCACCGGGCCAGACGATCCAGGCCGCGATCGACGCCGGACAGGCGCTCTTCTTCCAGATGCCGTACGATCTGGATCTGGTCTCCGTTCCGATGCTGAACGGCGGGACACACACGACCGGCGGCGGATTCTTCTTCAAAGCCGAGTCGGTTGCAAAGCGGCTCAAATTCAAGCCGGAGCCGTCACTGGTTTTCTCGACCAGGACCTACGGACAAGATCCGGGAACGCCGCTGCTTCGAGCCTACCTGGGAGACACCATCGTCTTCCGGCTTCTCCACGTGATGATGAACGAATCGCACACCTGGCACGTGGCGGGGCATGCCTTCCGTACGGAGCGGTATGCCGAGCATTCCGATTTCCGGAATGCGTATCATGTCGGGATCGCGGAGCGGTACGACCTCGTTACCAAAGCGGGGGGGCCGCAGCAGATGGCCGGGGATTATCTCCACTTTGACGGCCGTCCCTCCCACTTCTCGGAAGGGAGCTGGGGAATCATCCGGGTGCTCGATAAGGAGGCTCCGGATCTGAAGAAGCTTCCGGGCCGCGAGGAAATCCCGGCCTCGGCGAAGTCGATCTGCCCGGCCGATGCGCCGGTCAAGAGCTTCAACGTGATCGCGGCCGACCGGGCCTTGAAGTACAACGCCAAGGCCCCGGATTTGATCGAGGTGGACTTCGACCGGAAACTGCAGGTGGCGAACCCGATGGGCAAGATCTATATGCTCGAAGGGGAGAAGTCGAAGGTGGCGGACGGCGGTTTTGCGCCGATGCCGCTGACGCTGCATGTGAACGTGGGGGACTGTATCAAGGTCAACCTGAAGAACGAAATGAAAGCGAGCCGCGCGTCGTTCAGCGCGGACATGCTGGCGTTCGACCCGAACGATTCGCAAG
>JACQHO010000174.1 GCA_016198945.1 Nitrospirota bacterium
ACGCGAAGAAAAGTCACTGGCCCTTCTGTTGATGGATATCGACCGTTTTAAGGAGATCAACGATACCTTGGGGCATCATCGAGGCGACCTTCTGTTGCGGCAGATCGGGTTGCGTCTAAAAGACTCGCTCCATGAACACGACGTGATCGCCCGATTGGGGGGAGACGAGTTTGCGGTCTTGCTGCCCCTTGCGGAATCGCAGCACGCGACTCGGATGGCGGGCAAGATCATGAAAGCGTTGGAGCCGCCTTTTGAGATCGAAGGCCTTCCCATCCTTCTGGAGGTGAGCATTGGAATCGCCGTCTCCCCGGATCACGGCTCGACGCCGGAAAGCCTGCTGCAGCGGGCCGACATTGCGATGTACGCGATAAAACAGACCGGAGGGTATAACATTTACAATGCAAAGCATGACCAGTATAGCCCTATCCGACTCGCGCTGCTGGGGGAGCTGCGCCATGCCATCGAGCATGATGAGCTGGTTCTGAATTACCAGCCCATGATCAGTGTCAAGACGGGCCGCGCGATCGGAATGGAGGCGCTGGTGCGGTGGAAACATCCGGGCCGGGGGATGGTCCCGCCGGATCAGTTCATCGGACCGGCGGAGCGGACCGGATTGATCAAGCCCCTGACGCTGTGGGTCTTCAATACGGCGCAGCGCCAATGTCTGGACTGGCATGGGGCGGGGTTGGGAATTCCCGTCTCGATCAACCTGTCGGCCCGGAACCTGCATGATCCGCTTCTTCCGGACCAGCTTGCGGAACTGATGGCGGCCTGCGGCGGCGCGCCGGATCGGCTGGAACTGGAGATTACCGAAAGCGCGATCATGGCTGACCCGGTGCGTGCATTAGATGCGATTAACCGGCTGAGAGCGATGGGAATCCGGTTTGCGATTGATGACTTCGGGGTCGGCTATTCGTCGTTGGCCTATCTCCAGCGGCTGCCGGTGGATTCGATCAAGATCGACAAGTCCTTCGTGATCAACATGGCCCAGAATCAGAACGACGCTGTGATTGTGCGCTCGACCATTGATCTGGTCCATAACTTAGGGCTCAAGGTGGTGGCCGAGGGGGTCGAGAACAAGGATCTCTGGGACCGGCTGTCCGCACTGGGCTGTGATACCGCTCAGGGTTATTACATGAGCAGACCGATGCCGGCCGAGGAACTAACCCGGTGGTTGACCGAGTCGCCGTGGGGCATTAAAAAAGATCCGAACCCGCCGAATTAAAGCCTGTCGCGGTCAGAAAAAAGTTATGGTATGATGGTTTTATGCCGACTGTGATTCGCAGCGGGCCAACAGGCGCCGTCCATGGAACAGTTTAAGCTCAGCGCGGATTTTACGCCCAAAGGCGATCAGGAGAAGGCCATCGCGGCCCTGTCCGAGGGTGTTCTGCGCGGCGAGACGCACCAGGTGCTTCTGGGGGTGACCGGCTCGGGCAAAACCTTCACGATGGCGAACGTGATTGAGAAGGTTCAGAAGCCGACGCTGGTGATCGTCCATAATAAGACGCTGGCCGCGCAGCTCTACCATGAATTCAAAACCTTCTTCCCCGACAATGCCGTCGCCTACTTCGTCAGTTACTACGACTATTACCAGCCGGAGGCCTATCTCCCCCAGAGCGACACCTATATCGAGAAGGACTCCTCGATCAACGACGCCATTGACCGGATGCGGCATGCCGCCACCAGCGCGTTGTTCGATCGGAACGATGTGATCATCGTGGCCTCGGTCTCCTGCATCTACGGCCTCGGTTCGCCCGAGGCCTACCACGGGATGCTGCTCTATTTGGAAGCGGGGGGCGCGGTCGAGCGCGAGGCGGTTCTCCGGAAGCTGGTCGAGATCCAGTACGAACGGAACGAGGTTGATCTTCAGCGCGGAACCTTCCGGGTGCGCGGCGACATCGTCGAGGTTTTTCCGGCCGCATCCGAGAGCCGCGCCATCCGTATCGAGTTGTTCGGAGACACGGTGGAAGCCCTTTCCGAGATTGATCCGCTGCGCGGGGAGGTGATACGGCGCCTTCCGAAGATCGCAATCCATCCCAACAGTCATTACGTCATCCCGCCGGATCGGTTGAAGCAGTCGCTGGAGGGAATCGAGAGGGAGTTGGAGGAGCGGATCCGGTTTTTTAAAAAAGAGGGCAAACTCCTGGAGGCCCAGCGGATCGAGCAGCGGACCGTGTTCGATCTGGAGATGATACGGGAAGTGGGATACTGCCATGGAATCGAGAATTATTCACGCCATCTCTCCGGCCGGAGGCCGGGCGAGCCGCCGCCGACGCTTCTGGATTATTTCCCCTCCAACTATCTGATGATCGTGGACGAAAGCCATGCGACGATTCCCCAGGTCGGCGGGATGTACGAGGGCGACCGGTCGCGCAAAAGAAACTTGGTCGAGTACGGCTTCCGCCTGCCGTCGGCCTTCGACAACCGACCGCTCACCTTCGAGGAGTTCGAAGGCCACATGAAACAGGTCGTCTATGTCTCGGCCACGCCCGGGCCGTATGAGATGGATCACGGCCGGGGTCATGTCGTCGAGCAGATCATCCGTCCGACCGGGTTGATGGATCCGACCCTGATCGTCCGCCCGGCCAAAGGGCAGGTGGATGATCTTTTGGGCGAGATCAAAAAACGGACGTTGCGGAATGAGCGGGTTTTGGTGACGACGCTGACGAAACGGATGGCCGAGGATCTGACCGAATATTACCATGAGCTGGGCCTGAAGGTCCGGTATCTTCATTCCGAGGTCGAGACGCTGGAGCGGACGGAGATCATCCGGGACCTCCGGCTGGGGACGTTCGACGTCCTGGTCGGCATCAATCTTCTACGGGAAGGGCTGGATCTGCCGGAGGTGTCGCTGGTCGCGATCCTGGACGCCGACAAGGAAGGCTATCTGCGGTCGTACCGGTCGCTGATTCAGACGGCCGGTCGCGCCGCGCGGAATGTTGCCGGCGAGGTGATCCTGTACGCGGATTCTGTGACCGAATCCATGCGCCAGGCCATGGCTGAGACCGGGCGCCGACGGAAGATTCAGCTTGAGTACAATCAAGCACACGGGATCACGCCCGAGACGATCAAGAAGGGGATTCCAAGGACGCTGTACGAAATTTCCGAGGCCGATTACGTCACCGTCCCGGTGGCGGCGGAGGGGGCGGCGGATTATATCCCTGCGGATGAAATCCCCGGGATGATCCGAAGCCTGGAGAAAGAGATGCGGGCGGCGGCGAAGGATCTGAAGTTCGAAAAGGCGGCCGAGATACGGGACCGGATTCGGAAATTGAAAGAGACCGAGCTGGGCGTGAAATGAGTTAGGCCTGTTTGTAGATATAAATCCCGAGCAGGATTCCGAGGATGCTGAAGAGGTTGATCCGAAGCATGAAGCCGAACGTGACCGTGAACAGTTTGAGGTCGATCGTAAAGGGCGGGTTGAGACCGATATTTTGAACCCGCGCGAAGATGTCTTGCAAAGGGCCTTGAGGCGCAATCACCCTTAAAATCTCGCCCAGCAGTCCGCCGAGCAGCCCGCCCAACAGGATGAAGAAGATCAACAGCCAGGGAGTTTTCGTCAACAGAGCCATTCCACGCGCCACCGTTTTCAAACGCAGGTGAGCTTAACGAGTTTGACGGTCCATGTCAAGGGGAAATCGCTCTCCTGAAGTCAAAATACACTGAGAACCGTATTGCACCCGCGCGGAGCTTATGCTACGCTATGCATCCGTTATGGTAGGTCGCCGACGCTATACGATTCCCGAAGCAGCCCGGTCCCTTGGGATTACGCCCGAGTCCGTGCTGGAGGCGATACGGAGAGGCCGTCTGAAGGCGCGCCTGAAGACGGTTCGCGTCCCGAGAAAGATCTGGTTCATCGCCGCGGAGAGCGTCGAGGCCTACGTGGTATCTGCATCCCATCAGGAGCGGGGTTTTAAAAAAAGCCTTGTAGCTTAGTCATTGCTATGCTATGGTAGCCTCCACGGCAGTGCTCACGCGGGCTGTCGTGGGGTGATATGCCGTCCTTCTTCGATTCCCTTAAACCCGTCCTCCACCAAGCCGACTATGGCGCGTTGACCGCGGCCGATGACCGGGGCCAGTTGCACGTGTTCATCAAATTGCCGCACCAGGCCGTCCGGTTCCTTGCCGAAACGCCGGCGATCCGTCACTTTCTATTTCTTTTTCCCATGCCCACCGCCCCGGTGATCGGATGGTTCTTCGAGATCATGGACAATACGCAAGACCCGTTCCGGGTCGCCGCCTATTTTAATATCTTGGAACCGGCCCAGGCGAGGAGCCTTGTGTGGCTGGCCCACCAGAGGGTGATCCCACTGCACTGCGTGGATGGGGGAGAACTGTCGATCGTCGCGACAAAAAGGATATCATCGCCTCCGGAGGCGATCGAGGTCTTTCAGGAGGCGGCGGCCTATATTGAGAGGATCAAGGCCACCCAATACGATTTCAGTCGGGCCAAGACGGCCTTCCAAGCGGCACACCCGCTGGCCG
>JACQHO010000171.1 GCA_016198945.1 Nitrospirota bacterium
CCCCCTCCACCGGCAGAGCCGGATGGAGCCTCCCCCTCTCGCTCGCCGTGCTCGCTGGAAGGAGAGCTGATTGCTTGTTTGTCCGTGGGTGCGGCGCCGTCGGGCGCAATCGTGACCGGCGAGCCGGGGCGCGCCTTGACGACGCCGTCAACAATAACCCGGTCACCCGGCTTGAGCCCGCCGGTGATCACCCAGTCATCGCCGGACCAGTCGCCGACCTCGACCTGCCGCGGCTCGACCACGCCCTGCGCGTTCACGGTCATGACGATCTTTGAGTCCGGGCCTTCAAGCACGGCGCGCTGCGGAATCGCGACCGCGCCGGGGCGGACGGCGCCGGAAAGCCGCACGCGCGCGAACTGGCCGGGGCGCAGCAGGTGTTGCGGGTTTGGGATGACGGCGCGAGCCTCGATCGTGCCGGTGTTCGGATCCACCCGTACGTCCGTGAAGTCCACCCGGCCGGCGCGGGCGTACTCGCTGCCGTCGGCGAGTTTCAAGGTGACGTCGAACCGGCCGTCTTTCGGCAGCTTCAGTGCGCCGTCGGCCACGGCACGGGTGAACTTCAGATGCTCGGCTTCGGTGAAGCTGAAGATCACATGGATCGGATCGAGCTGCGAGAGTGTGGTGAGCAGCGTCTGCCGGGCCTCGACCAGGCTGCCCTCGGACACGAAAGCCCGGCTTGTAATCCCGGAGATCGGCGCCTCGACGCGGGTATAGGACAGGTTCAGACGAGCCTCATCGACCGCGGCCCGCGCCGACTTCATGTTGGCATCGGCCACCTGTTCCGCGGACACCGCGTCGTCGTATCCCTTCTGGCTTACGGCCTTGGCTTCCCACAAAGGCGTCAGACGCGCGACATCGCGCGTGGCCTGTGAGAGGCGGGCTTCGGCGCCGGCGAGCGCGGCCTCCGCTTTGGCGAGCTCGGTCTTGAACGGGGCTTGGTCAATCGTGAACAGGCTCTGGCCGGCTTCGACCTTCGAGCCTTCCTTGTAGTTCCAGCGCTCCAGGATGCCGGAGACGCGCGGGCGCACCTCGACTTCGCGCACGCCGGCGATCTGACCCACGTATTCGAACGCGGCGGGGAGGTCGCGCGGCTGCACGACGACCACGCTGACCTCGGGCGGCGGCATGCCTCCATTCTGTTGGTTGCGGCTTTCTGCGGTGCCGTTCCGAGCCGCAATGATCAGAAGCGAGGCCCCGACAAGTGCGAAAAGCAAAACCGAAAAAACAATCCATTTTGTACGCCATCGTTTCATTGCCATTTCCTCCTTCCGAATTCAATTAACCCAGCCAGGTCCTGATTCTTTCAACCGAACGGATCACAATCGGAATTTTGTCCTTCGTCGGAACCAGCCGGACCATGAGGGCGTATGCAAAAATCACCAGCGCGACGGTTATATAAAACGAGATCACGCCGAATGCGATCAATGGATAAAACCCTTTCATGTTCATCACCTTCCTTCAACTGCGGTGTCCTTCATCACACCTTCTTTTCCTGCGAGCGCATGATCCCTTCCACGATGCATCTGTTCAGGCAGCCCGAAGCCGTAAACTCGGCTCCTTCCCGGCACATTTTTTCCAGCAGCTCTTTTCCTTCCTCGTCAATAAAAGTGACTGAAGATAAATCCACGCGTACAGGGATGCTCTGTCGCGTGCCGGCGGCGGAACGCCAGCAGCGCTCCAATTCATCGACCCAAGGTCCGGCGAGTTTTCCTTCAAGCCCTAAAACTAAAATGCCGGTTTCTGTCTGTGTCGTAATTTTCAACATGAGATTTTTAAACTCCTCTGATGCGTCATGCCTATGAAAACAGCAAGTCGCATGCCACGAATGCTCCAGCACGACATAAATCGGCCAACTCATCGAAACTACAGAAGGGTTACGATTTAGTCTTGTTCGAAAGGCTGCGCGGTGCCGATGAAGTCGCGCCGAAATATCGGCACGGCGCCGAAGGATCGGCGCCGCATCCGTCCGGCGTATCCATCCGTTTCGCAGCTTCCCGGCATCGAACCAGGTATTCAAGACGCCCTCCGGCCATCCATCGCACTGGAGTTGCTGTTTACACCCTATAGTCGTTCGGCGGCGCCCGAAATCGACAAGGACTTATTCTGCCTTGCATCCTCCACAGTCTTCCCTTCACCTTTTGCCTTTTACCTCATAAACCGGTATAATCCGCCATCAAATTCCTCCGGCGTGGGCCGTTTCTGCTTTATATCACCCTGTGAAAAGATAACAAGTGAAGCTGCCGAATGCAGACCAGACACAGGTTGATCGCGAGAAGATAACGGGATATTTACTTTCCGATACGCATCCGGATGGGAGCAGCAAGGCCGCCTTTTTCAAACGATTCGGTTTTAGAGCAGAAGAATGGGAGATTTTCGCTGGAGCCTTGCGTAAGCATGGCGCAAGTCATGCCGTTGTCAAAACAGTGGAATCCGCGCATGGCGTGCGCTATACTGTAGAGGGTCTGATTGAAACGCCGGATGGGCGAAACCCGCGTATCCGGACGGTTTGGGTTGTTGAGAAAGATAGCACCAGGCCGAGATTGATCACGGCCTATCCCTTTTAGGAGCCGACATGATTAAAGAACATGATCGAGTCGTTTTAAAGACCGATATTCCAAAAGAGAAGCTGGAAGCCGGCGATGTGGGGACGGTCGTGCATGTTTACCGCAAGGGCGAAGCTTTTGAGGTCGAATTCTTGACGCTGGACGGCGACACAGTTTCGGTCACGACGGTTGAGGCATCTCAAGTTCGCCCCGTCAGCAAACAGGATGTCACCCACGCTCGCCCAAGAAAAATCGCCGTTTGATCGCTCCTCCCAATTTGCGCGTCTCCGTTCCTACCCCTCGCTCCTTACTCCTCACTCCTCACTTTTTCCTTTTAACCTAATATAATTTCGCCATATCATTCCTCCGGCGCGCCCGCCTGCCCCTGCCAGCCTATGGATGCACAGGGTCATGATGCATAGGGTCAGGTCTCCTCTGAAAGAAAAAAGCAAGCCTCGACTGCCAGAAGAATAGTAGATTAA
>JACQHO010000177.1 GCA_016198945.1 Nitrospirota bacterium
TGAGGCGAGATCGGCTTGCAGAGATTCTGACCATAGGTCACCAGAAGGTCGTTGAAGATAATCCAGTACCGTTTCGGCAGTTTCTTCCTGAGAACGGTTTCGGTTTCATCCGGCGTCTTTGTCTTCACATAACCCAGCCGGTTGCTGATCCGATGGACATGCGTGTCAACGCAGATTCCGTGCTTGCCGAAGCCCAGGGTCACCACCAGATTCGCCGTCTTGCGCCCAACCCCCTTTAATGTCAGCAGCTCGTCGAGATCGTCCGGAACGCGGGAATCATAGCGCCGAATAAGATCCCGGCTGACCGAAAGAAGGGTGCGGGCCTTGGTCCGATAAAATCCGACCGGGTAAATAGCTTCCCGGATCGTTTTCGGCGACAGCCGGACCATCTCGGCCGGCGTTTTCGCGAGATGAAACAGCCGCTCCGTCGCCTGTGCGGTGGTCCTGTCTTGGGTGCGAAGACTTAGAAGGCAGGAAATCAGGACTTGGTACGGATCATTCGACCGGTCGGCCACAACGCCCACGATGGGCACCCGCCATTTTCGGATCTCCCGTTTCAGAATTTTAATGATGGAATGGATCGCGTTGTCTTTCATAACGAGGCCGGATGCCATTCTACACGATCATGCGTCCGGAACCCAAGAGAATTCATAACCCTGTTCTGCCCAGGAGGGGACAGATTTGAAATCTGTCCCCTCCTGTTTAACCATGTTGAATTCATCTCTTTAGAATGATACGATAAGATCGTTTGCAACCGAGGGGAAATAACAGTCCATGATGGCCCTGGCCAAAAAAACGCTGATCTACCTGATCGGATGGACCTTTATCTTGCTGGGGATCGTCGGCCTTTTTCTGCCTTTCCTTCAAGGCATCTTGTTTCTTCTGATCGGTCTTTTAATTCTTTCCAAGGAAAGTCCCTTTGCAAAAAGCATCCTACACCGATTTCAGAAACGGTATCCGGCCGCGTACCAAAAGATGCATGAATTCAACGAACGGCTCAAGAAACGGTTTATGGATCTCGTAGGAATCCGATAGTCATCCTCCCTTCCTTGTCCGGAGACCTTCCATGCAAATCTCAAATTTCAAATCTCAAATCTCGAAGCGACCCTGTCTCTTTTTGATTGACGGCCATTCCTATATCTACCGGGCCTACTTTGCCATCCGAAACCTCTCGACCTCGAAAGGTCTTCCGACCAACGCGATTTACGGATTCACGACGATGCTGCTGAAGATCGTCCGCGACCAGCAACCCGACTATCTTGCCGTCGCGTTCGATGCCAAAGGGCCGACTCTCCGTCATGCGGAATACCGGGATTACAAGGCCCAACGGCCCGAAATGCCGGACGCGCTGCGCCTTCAGATCCCATACATCCACCGTCTGGTCGAGGCCTTCCGCATTCCGGTTCTTCTGATGGAAGGGTATGAGGCGGACGACCTGATCGGCACATTGGCCCGGCAGGCGGAGGAAAAGGAGCTGGACGTAACGATCGTCAGCGGGGATAAGGATATGTTTCAGCTCGTCACGCCTGCCAGCCGGTCAGGCGGACCGCAGACATGCGTCTATGACACGATGAAGGACAAGGTCTTTCGTGAGGACGAGGTCCGGGAACGGTTCGGCGTCGATCCCGACCGGGTCGTCGAAATCATGGGCCTGATGGGCGACTCGATCGACAACATCCCGGGCGTCCCGGGCATCGGCGAGAAAACGGCCGTTGATCTCATCCGTCGCTTTGGAACGATTGAAAATCTTCTGAGCCGTCTTGACGATCTGGACAAACCCAAACTCCGCGAAAACCTCCGCGCTTTTGCCGAACAAGCACGGATGAGTCGTCAGCTCGCGCTGATCAAGAAGGACTGCCCGGTCGAACTGAACCTCGACCGGTTTCGCCGGGCCGAACCGGATGCGGAGACGTTGATCGGGTTTCTCCGCGAGCTGGAGTTCGGCAGTCTGTTAAAGCGGATTGAAGCGCCTGCCCAGCCGGCAGGTGGGCCCGCCGCGCCGGGCCGGGTCAAGATCGTGTCCTCCGAGGAATCCCTGCGCGAGGTGATGCGCATCTCGACCTCCGCAAAAACAATGGGGCTGGGCTTCTGGACCCTTCCGGACGGCGCAACCGCCACAGGGTCTGCTGCGGGTCGCAGTCTGCGGGTAAACCATGCCCCCGGCCGGGATCGGTCCGCGATTCTCGGAGTTTCGATTGCGGTTTCAGGCCACGCATACTATATCCCGATGGGCCATCGCACTCTGGACGCGCCTTCCGCGATGGAAAGCAGAATCGTCTTTGAACAACTCCGGCCGGTCCTGGCCGACCCTTCGATCCGAAAGATCGGCCATGACCTTAAAGACGTTCTATTAACCTGCCGTCAAAACAGCCTTTCGATCGGAGGGCCGGCGGCCGACACCATGATCGCATCCTATCTTTTGAACCCCAATCGCCGGGATCACAGTCTGGAGACCGTGGCATTGGAACAGCTCGGTCTTCGTGTGCAGGCCATTCCCTCCCTTCTCTCGCCCGAAATTCCGGTCGAGAGGATGGCCTCGGTGGCGGGTGAACGCACCGCGGCCGTTCTGCTTCTGGACCGGCTCTTCATGCCTATTCTTCACGAGCAGGGGCTGGACCGGCTGTTCGATGAGATCGAGATGCCGCTCGTTCCGGTTCTGACCGAGATGGAGGAGATCGGAATCAAACTGGACGTTGACGCGCTGAAGGCCTATTCGATCGAGCTGGAATCCCATCTGTCGGTCATGGTCCGGAAAATCCAGACACTGGCCGGAACGGAGTTTAATCTCAACTCCCCGAAACAACTGGCCGATGTCCTGTTCAACAGACTCGGCTTGAAACCGACCAAGAAAACGAAGACCGGTTACTCCACCAATGAGGAGGTGCTGCAGCAACTGGCGCTGCAACACGAGCTCCCGGCCGGAATCCTGAACTATCGGCAACTCACAAAACTCCAATCCACCTACGTGGATGCGCTCCCTCGATTGGTCAACCCGGAAACCCACCGTCTTCACACGTCGCTGAACCAGACCGTCACGGCCACCGGCCGTCTCTCCAGCAGCGAGCCCAACCTTCAGAACATCCCGGTCAAGGGCGAATGGGGTGCGCGCCTCCGTCGGGCCTTCATCGCGGAAAAGGGAAATTGCCTCCTTTCGGCCGATTACAATCAGGTCGAACTGCGGATCCTGGCCCATCTTTCTCAGGATGAAAATCTACTTTCGGCCTTTCAAAAAGGAGAGGACGTTCATACGACGACCGCCGTACAGATCTTCGGCCTGGCCCCGAACTTGATCAGCCCGGAGATGCGGCGAACCGCGAAAACGGTCAACTTCGGGATCATCTACGGGATCAGCCCCTTCGGCCTCTCCTCCACGCTCGGCATCACGCAGTCCGAGGCCAAACGGTACATTGACCGGTATCTGGACCTCTACAGCGGCGTACGGCAATTTATGGAAAAGACAATCGCCGAAGCGAAAGAACGGGGCTATGTCACCACGATCGGATCGAGACGACGCCCGATTCCGGAATTGGCCAACTCGATGCCGGCCGTCCGCGGGATAGGCGAGCGGGCCGCGATCAACACGCCGATCCAGGGCAGCGCCGCCGATCTGATTAAACTGGCGATGATCCGGATCGCGCGGCGACTGAAAACCGAAAGCCGCCGGTCCCGGATGCTGCTCCAGATCCATGACGAGCTGATTTTCGAGGTGCCGGAAGGCGAGGTCGGGGAGATAACGCGGCTGGTCCGGGAAGAGATGGAAGGAGCGATGACACTCTCCGTCCCTTTAAAGGTGGACATCGGGATCGGGGCGAACTGGAACGAGGCCCACGGGTCATAGTGGGACAGAAGGTCTATTGATTTATGGCGTAGCGGCCGATACGGAATTGGACTGAGGCGTTGTCACCTTGTTTTCAGAAAAACTTAATTTCTGAACCCGATAATTCGTGGTGTCCGCGATATAGAGGCGGTCGTCCTTATCCAGAGCCAGATGGGTGACGATGCAGAAGCCTCCCTTTTCAGACTCGGGCCGGATCCATGTGGCGATCTTCTTTTGCGAAGAATCAAATTTATGCAGACGGCCGTTCAGTGTGTCCAAGACGTATAGAAGGTCGTCCTTGCCTATCGCCAGGCCTTCCGGCCGCAAATGCCCGCCCCGGATCGTGCTGAGATATTTTCCATCATGGCTGTAAACCTGGATGCGATGATTGATGGTATCCTTCACAAAAACGCGGTTCGAGCTGATCGCAATATCATAGGGGTCGGTCAACTCATCCTGGCCGTATCCTTTTCGGCCCCAGGAAGACAGGAAATTTCCATTCGCGTCAAACAACTGGACTCGATCGTTCCAGGTATCCACCACATAGACACGACCCTTTGGGTCCGTCGCGATCGCCATCGGGAGATGAAACTCCCCGGGCCCGGTCCCCAAGCGGCCCCACTGGGCGAGGAAGGCGCCGTCCGGACTGAATTTCTGGACGCGTGAATTGTAAGTGTCCAAGATGTATACGGAGCCTCCTGCGCCGACGGCGACATCCTGGGGAAGATTGAACTCGCCCTTATCCTTTCCGCGCTTTCCCCATTGAGTCAGGAGAGTTCCTTCTTGATCAAACTTTAAAACTCTGTGATGACGGGCA
This sequence comes from Nitrospirota bacterium, assembly GCA_016198945.1. Lineage (GTDB taxonomy): Bacteria > Nitrospirota > Nitrospiria > JACQBZ01 > JACQBZ01 > JACQFA01. The sequence continues at coordinate 4,635 of JACQHO010000177.1, forward strand.
TCGGCGATGAAAATCGCCCCGGTTTCGTCCATCGCCATTCCATCCGGAGAACAGGATAATCCGTCACAGGGTTTTTCCTGCCCGAACTGCGCCAGCTGTTTTCCCCCGGGCTCAAAAATCTGGATCCGGTGGTTGTACGTATCGGCGACATAAAGCCGGTCTTGAGCGTCAATCGCGATCCCGTAGGGCCGCCTGAACTCCCCCGGTCGGTCCCCCCCATTCCCCCATGCAGCCAGGGAACGGCCATTCTTGTCGAACTTTTGAATTCGGGCGTTGGCGCTGTCGATGACCACATAGAGATCGCCATGAGAATCGATCACCAA
>JACQHO010000168.1 GCA_016198945.1 Nitrospirota bacterium
CGCAGCAGACATGAAATCTGGCCCCTTCCGGTTATGATTTCAAATTTGAGATTTCAAATTTTCGTTCTCAGGATCCGATGCGCCAGCACCGCCGCGCCGAAGCCGTTGTCGATATTCACGACCGCCACGCCGGCGGCGCAGGAATTCAGCATGGTCAAAAGCGCCGCGATGCCTCCGAAGCTGGCGCCGTATCCGATGCGGGTCGGCACGGCCACGATCGGCTTGTCCACCCAGCCTCCGATGACGCTGGGCAGGGCTCCGTCCATCCCGGCCGCCACGATCAGGACGCGGGCCGCCTCGATGCGCGAACGGTGGTCCAACAGGCGGTGGAGGCCGGCCACGCCGACGTCGTAGACCGTCTCAACCCGGTTTCCAAGAAACTCCAGGGTGACCTTCGCTTCCTCGGCCACCGGGATGTCCGACGTTCCGGCCGTGAGGATCAGTACGCCTCCGGCCGGTTTCGGTCGCCGCGAGGGATCCGGCCGGATTTTATCTTGAATTGTGATGGCGCGGGCCGAATCATGATAGGCCGCTCTCCGGTCGATCCGCTTCACGGCCCGGAATAATTGAGGCGTGGCCCGTGTCGCCAGAACCGGGCGACCGGAGGCCTTCATCCTTCGGATGATCGCGAGCACCTGTTCCGGTCGTTTGCCCTCGCAGAAGATCACTTCGGGATGTCCCTGGCGGAGTTCTCGGTGATGATCAATCGCCGCAAAACCCAGGGGCTCGTAGGGCATGTGTCGAAGCCGCATCATGGCCGCGTCCACCGAAAGCGTCCCTTTCCTCACGTGAGACAGTAATTTGCGGATCGCGTCCCGGTCCATGTCCTATTCCGTATCCTTATTGTAGGGGCTCACGTCGCCCCCTCCATCCGCCTAAGGCGGAATGGAGCCTCCCCCTCTCGCATGTCTGCTGCGAATCGCAGCATGCAGGCTCGCTTTGCTCGCCGGGAAGATCCTCGTTTATTCTGTCTCAATGATCGGATATGCAATGCTCGTGACATGGTGATTGATCCGGACCAGGTTTGTCAGGATGTCGATATGAATCGCGCTGGTCTCGATCGATTCCGGAAGCCCCGCATGCAGCCGCTGGATATGCGCGGCCCGCAGTTCCCGCTCCAGGTGTTTGATCTCGTCCTTGGCCTGGACCACCCGCTGCGCCAACTCCGGGTCATGGCTCGCGAAGGCCGAGATCACCCGCTCGAAGTTCTGCCCCACGCGGTCGTGAAGCTGGACGATCTCCTTCAGGCCCTGATCCGAGAAACGCACCCCTTTGTAGATTTTCTTTTTGGCCAGCTCCATCAAATTCCGGTCGATGATGTCTCCGATCGTTTCCAGATCGCTGCTCAAGGCCAGGAGGGCCACCTCCCGCTCCGACTGTTCCTCCGTCAGCGATTTGGCCGAGAGCTTCGTGATGTAGAGTTTGATCTCGCGGTTGAGCGTATCCACCCAATCGTCCTTCCGTTCGATCTGCTCCAGCGTTTCCTGGTTGTTGTCGGTGAAAACCCGGATCGTTTCCCGGTACATGTCGCGAACAATGTCCGACATCCGCAGGGCCTCCCGCGTGGCCTGGCCCAACGCCAGGGCCGGCGAATCCAGAACCAGCGGGTCCAGGTATTTCGGCCTGGAATATTCCTCCAGCGACAGCTTCTCCGGAATCAGCCAGGCCACCAGCCGGGCGAGCGGGCCGGTGAAGGGAAGAAACAGAAGCGCGATTCCGAGATTGAACAGCGTATGGGCGTTTGCGATCTGCCGCACGATGTTTTCGGACGTTTGGCCGACGGTGGCTTCAAATGGGAGGAGGAAGGGATAAATCAAAACGACGCCCAGGAGCTTGAACAGGATATGGGCCAGGGCCACGCGCTTGGCTTCGGTCGTGCTTCCCAGGCTGGCCACCCAGGCCGTGGCGCAGGTCCCGACGTTCGCTCCCAAAATGATCGGGACGGCCGAAGCCAGCGGAAGGAGTCCCTGCGAGGCCGAGGCGATTGCGATTCCGATCGTGGCGGCGCTGCTGTGAAGGAGAGCCGTCAGAAGGGCCGAGATTAAAATCCCCCAGATCGGAACTTCATGGACGCTCAGAAGCATCCGGCGCGCGATCTCGTTGTCCCTTAACGGGGCCATGCCGTCCGACAGGAGTTTTAGGGAGAAGAAGATCAGTCCAAAACCGAAAAGAACCGTGCCGACCAGTTTGATCCGGCGCGGCTTGCCGAAGAAAAAGAGGGCGAAGCCGAGCGACAGGATCGCCAGCGCGTAGTCGGTGATCTGAAAAGCGATCAATTGAACCGTGAGGGTGGTGCCGATGTCGGCGCCCAGGATGAGCGCCACCGTCTGGGACAGGGTCATCAGCCCGGCGCTGGTAAAGCCGACCAGCATGACCGTTGTCGCGCTGCTGCTCTGGATGACGGCCGTGATGAAGGCGCCGGCGGCCAATCCTAAAAAACGGTTTTTCGTAAACGTCGCCAGAATGGACCGGAGCCGCCCTCCGGCAAGCCCTTGCAGTCCGTCGCCGGCCAGTTGAAGACCGTAGAGCAAAAGGGCGATCCCGCCCAACAGGCTGAACAGCATCAGAGTGGTCAAACGAGATCCTTCCATCCGGCCGCTGGAAAAAGTCCGGACGAGCTACCGCAGCCTTTTAACTGACTTCATCGCCCGCCGCGCTCTCCATCAGATCCGTGACGGCCTGATGCGGATCCTTGTCCTCGAACAGGACGGAGTAGATTTCCTGGACGATGGGCATGCGGACGCCGTGTTTTTGGGCCAGATGATGGGCGGCCCGCGCGGTCTGAACGCCCTCGGCCACCATCTTCATCTCTTTTAGAATTTCGGGAAGTTTCACGCCGAGACCGATCTGATAACCCACCGTTCGGTTTCGGCTCAAGGCTCCCGTGGACGTCAGAATCAGATCGCCCAGTCCGGACAGGCCGGAAAAGGTTTTGGGATCGGCGCCCATCGCCCTTCCCAGCCGGGTGATCTCGGCCAGCCCCCGTGAGATCAACGCGGCCCGGGTGTTGTGTCCAAACCCCAGGCCGTCCGCCCCGCCGGCGGCCAGCGCAATCACATTCTTCAGCGCGCCGCCGAGTTGCACCCCGAGGATGTCCGTGGTTGTAAAGGTCTTGAAATAGGGCGTGATGAACAGGGGCTGCAGCCGGACGGCCAGGTCGTGGTTCTTGGCCGCGAGCGAGACGGCGGTCGGATGGCGCTGGCAGACTTCCTTGGCGAAGCTGGGGCCCGAAAGAACGGCGATATGGGAGCGGGAGGCCGGCAGGATTTCCTCCATCACCTGCGACATCAGCAGGAGTGTTTCGTTCTCGATTCCCTTGGTGGCGCTGATGAGGGGTGTCGAAGGAGGAAGGACCGGCCCCAGTTTCATGAGGACCGAACGGGCCACATGCGACGGGACCACAAACAAGACCGCCTCGGCATCCTTGACCGATTCCTCGATCGAAGCGGTGGCCCGGATTTTAGGAGAGAGCGCGATTCCCGGCAGGAATAAGATGTTCTCGTGCCGTTCATTGATCGTCCCGGCGAGATCCTTCTCATAGACCCAGAGAGCGACATCGCAGCCGTTATCGGCCATGAGAAAGGCCAAACTGGTGCCCCAGCTTCCGCCGCCGATGACCGCAATTTTTCTGGACATGATGAGTGGCCTTTGAGAAAGAGTGGCGCGTGTAAGAAACGTTTGAATTATAACGTGTTATGAAAAAGACTGTCAAGCCGAAGCATCACCGCCCGGCTTGATGGCCTTTTGGATCTGTGGTATAGTGAGGCGTTTTCCGCCGAATGACCTGGAAGGAATTCTGATGGAGTACAGCCTTTTTTACAGTCTTTCCGCCGCTCTGGTCCTGGGATTACTCATCGGCAGTTTCCTGAATGTCTGCATCCATCGCCTTCCGATCAACGAATCCCTGATCGCGCCTTCTTCCCGATGTCCGGCCTGCCTTCACGCCGTCCGCTGGCGGGACAATATTCCCGTGATCAGTTTCCTGCTCCTGCGCGGCCGGTGCCGCGACTGCGGCCGTCCGATTTCGCGGCGGTATCCGCTGGTGGAACTGGCGAACGGCGTCGGCTACGTCCTGCTGGCCTGGCGATTCGGCGTCGGCTTGGAGACGGCCGTCTATGCGCTGCTGTACTCGTCGCTGCTGGTGATCACGTTTATCGACCTGGATCACCAGATTATCCCGGATCGGATCACTCTGCCCGGCATGGTCGTGGGTTTGACGGCTTCCTCCGTCATCCTGCCCCTCGGTTTTTTGAATGCCCTGATCGGCCTGCTTCTGGGCGGCGGGTTGTTCTACGGCGTGGCCGTGGCGAGCCGCGGCGGGATGGGCGGCGGGGATATCAAGCTGATCGCCATGATCGGGGCGTTTCTCGGTTGGAAGCAGGCGCTGTTGACCATCTTTATCGGGGCGCTGGCCGGTTCCGTGATCGGGCTTTTTTTAATGGCCTTCCGGGGAAAATCCAGGAAACATCCCGTTCCGTTTGGTCCGTTCTTAAGCCTGGGGGCCGTCGTCTCCTTGTTTGCGGGGCCGGCGATCTGGACGTGGTATCAACGCCTCGGTGCGTTTTGAGATGTCCGCCGCCCAACACGTCCGCAACGGGACTGCGCCGTTTCGTTTTGTCTTCCGACGGCGCCCTGAATGACCGGGGAGCCGCGTCGCCGGTCCAGCTTCTCCGTCTATCGGTCGTGTTCGCCCTGTTGTTTGCGGCCCTCTGGGGCATCCACACCGCCGTGCTTCTCCAGGCCGCGACGCGGTACGGGTTGGAAGAGGTCAATCGTCGCTTGATTATGATGACCCAAGCCATTGAGGCCGACCTCCGGTCCCATTCCGCAGCGGCCTTGTCCGATCCGAAGATCCTCCTGGCCTCGGCCCGCCGGTATGGGGCGCATCGAATCTCGATCCTGGACCGCGATGGACGGCTTGCCGTGGACACCTTGACCCGCGCGGGAGATCCGCTCCGGGGAATCACCCCGTCTCAATTCCGCCGGATCTGGGACGGGGCTGCCATGATGACGGCGCTTTTTTCCGATCGGAACGGGAGAGGGATTCGATCCTATTTCACCCCCCTTCGAGATTCAGACGACAACGTCATCGGGGTGCTTCGGGTCGATCTTGAGCTGAAGCCCTTGGAGGGCGGCGGCGCGGCCGCGGCGACGGCCCTGCTCTTAAGAGTGTCCGGCGCGGCGATGATCGTCGTTCTGGGTTTCTACGCCGTCCGGACCGTGGCGCAGCGGCGTCGGACCGCCGGGGCCGAGGGGGGGGCGGGAGAAACGGCCGCGGTGATCGCCACGTTCCATGGGCTCGTCCGTCAACTGAAGGACAAAGAGCTGGAGCTGGAGCATTTGAGAGCCCTGGCGGAGGAACGGGCGGACGAGATCGAGAGTTACAATGAAAACATTCTTCAGAGCGTAACCAGCGGCGTGATCACGTTCAATCCCGATCACGGAATCACGACATTCAATCACGCGGCCGAGCGGATATTGGGCCTGTCGCGTTCGGACGCCGTCGGCAAGACCTGCGAGGCGGTGTTCGGGACGCAGAGCAGCATCGTCCATCTTCTCGACCAGGCGCTGAGCCGTCAGGCGACAATCACGCGCCGGGAGCTGGAGCTGACCCGTCCGCTCCAGGGCCGGCCTGTCCCGGCATCCTCGCGGCCGGGGTCGGAGCCGCAGCGGATCTGGGTCGGGGTCAGCACCTCGTTGCTTCGGGACCGCCAGAACGCCCTTATCGGCACGACCTTTGTCTTTACGGACCTGACCGAGATCAAGAGCCTTCAGGAACAGGTGGAACTCAAACGCCGCTTGACCGCGCTGGGAGAGATGTCGGCCGGCATCGCGCACGAGTTCCGGAATTACATGGGGAGCGTGATGGGATTTGCCAAGCTGCTCTCAAAAAAACTTCCGGCGTCCGACACCGGTCTTGAGATGATCGCATCCATCATGCGGGAACTGACGGCGATGAACCAGCTGATTGAACAATTGTTGAGTTTCGGCCGGCATGCCGAGCTGCATCTTCAGCCGGTCGCCCTTGAGCCCCTGATTCGACGGTTGCTGGAGCACGTGATCGGCCAGACGGAAGGGGTGAAGCCCGACGTGGATGTCTCGATTCCGCCAGACTTGCCGGAAATCCGGATGGATGAAGTGCTGATGCGCCAGGCGATCGGCAACCTCTTTCAAAACGCGTTGGATGCCATGCCGCAGGGAGGGGAGCTGCAGGTCCGCGCGGGGATTCTCGACCGTGACACCTCCGTCGGAAGCGAAAGCGGGGGGCATCGAAAAGAATTATTTCTGGCGATCCGAGACACGGGCATCGGGATTCCCAAGGAGAAACTGGACAAGATCTTTCTGCCGTTTTTTACCACGAAAGAAAAAGGAACCGGAATGGGCCTGGCCCTCGTCCATAAAATCGTGCTTTCGCACGGCGGACGGATCGAAGTGAGCAGTGAGGAAGGCCGCGGAACGACGTTCCGCATCGTGCTGCCCGTATAAAAGGAGACTGGATGGCCGTCATTTTAGTGATAGAAGACAAGGAAAGCATGGCCCAGATGCTGAGCCAGGCGTTGCAGGCCGAGGGCCATCAGGTGATTGTGGCGCGCGACGGACGGGAAGGTCTGCAAAAATTCAAAGAGTCCAGGCTGGATCTCGTCGTTTCGGATCTGAAGCTCCCCCACAAGTCCGGTTTGGATATCTTGGAGGCCGTCAAGGAGCAGAATCCGCTGATCCCGGTCATCCTGATGACGGCCTATGGGACGATCGAGACGGCCGTAAAGGCCGTGAAGGAAGGCGCGTACGATTTCATCACAAAGCCGTTTGATCCGGATCACCTGATCCATTTGATCAACAAGGCCCTGGAAAAGCAACGGCTCGTCACGGAAAATCTCATTCTTCGGGAAGAGTTTGCAAAGCATTTGAAGCTGCCCAAGATCATCGGGAAAAGCACGAAAATGATGGAGGTGGTGGACAAAATCCAGAAAGTGGCCGCCAGTCCGACGACGGTCCTGCTTTTGGGCGAGTCCGGAACCGGAAAGGAATTGTTCGCACGGGCCGTTCATTACTTGAGCCCGCGAAAGGAAGAGGCTTTTGTGGCGATCAACTGCGCCGCCATCCCGCGGGACTTGCTGGAAAGCGAGCTGTTCGGGCACGAACGCGGGGCTTTCACCGGCGCGGTGGCCCGGAAGATGGGAAAATTCGAGCTGGCCGACAAAGGATCGATTTTTCTCGATGAAATCGGCGATCTGGACCTGGGACTGCAGGCCAAGCTGCTTCGTGTCCTGGAGGGTGAGGAGTTTATGCGCGTGGGCGGCACGGTCAAGATCAAGGTGGATGTACGCGTCATTGCGGCGACGAACAAGGAGCTCCAGGCCGCGATCGAACAGAAACTGTTCCGCGAGGATCTTTATTACCGGCTGGCCGTCTTCCCCGTCACGATTCCCCCCTTGCGGGAACGCGCGGACGACATCCCGGCGCTGGTGGAGCATTTCGTGAGCTACTACTGCAAGGAGTTGAAAAAGGAGGCCAAAACCGTTCCTCCGGCCTCGATGGAGTTATTGATCAAGCATCCGTGGACCGGAAACGTCCGCGAGCTCCAGAACTGCATCGAACGGGCCGTGATCCTGACCGACGGCGCGGTGATCCTGCCCGAGCATCTCGGGCTTCGCGTCAAGGCGCCGGCCGAGGCCGGGCTGCCGGATCTCCCGACGGAGGGAACGCTCCAGGAGGTCAGCAGCATGGCCACCCAGTTCGCAGAATCCCGGATGATCCGGAAGGTGATGAAAGAGACCGGCGGAAACAAGACCAAGGCGGCCGAAATTCTGAAGGTCAGCTACAAGACGCTCTTGACGAAGATCAAGGATTACGGGATCGAGAGCGGAGGGTCGTAGTTTTGATGTTGAAAGCGTATCTTGAGAAAATATTCAAAACGGCCCAGCGAGGCGATGACCGGGAAGAAAGCTATTACTCAACCCTCGAACGGTTTCCAAAGAGTTGATGATTTCCTGGACTGGAAACTGGCAGGATGATGATCGAAATATGTTGGGGCGGGAAATAGTGATCAAGCCAATTTAAGTGAGTTGGAGTTGCATTAAAACTCCGGCGGCGGATTGATCCGCCTAAGGCGGAGACGATAGCCTCTGAATAGAAAAGGAGAGAGGCGATGAGTAAGGCCACTCAAGAGGTGCTGCTAAAACTGAAGACGTCGCTCGCAAAGATTTATGGTGAGCGACTAAAGGGGCTGTATCTTTATGGTTCTTACGCGCGCGGTGAGGAAAGGACCGGCTCGGACCTGGACGTGGCCATGATCCTCGACCAGTTTGAACGGCCCTGGTTCGAAATTCAGAGAACCGGTCAGTTGGTGTCCGATCTTTCGTTAGAATACGGGACCACCATCTCTTTGATACCCCTGCGTGTTACAGACTGGAAAGAAAAACAGAAGTCATTGGTCCGGAACATCCAACGAGAAGGCGTAGCTGTTTGATGAAGGCGCAGACGAGGGCTTATCTTGATAAGGCCAACGAAAATATCAAGGCCGGTCTCGATCTGATCCGGGACGGACACTATGAGATCGCCGCGTCACGAGCCTACTATGCCATGTTTTATGCGGCGGAAGCCCTCTTGACTGAGGAGGGACATGAATTTTCTTCTCATGGGGCTGTTCATGGAGCGTTTGGCAAGCAGTTTACAAAAACGGGCCGGTTGGATGCAAAGTTTCATCGCTACTTGATTGATGCATACCGCGAGAGACAGGCCGCCGATTACGACGCTCCCGCTGAAGTGGGTTTGGAAGAAGCACAGACGCTTCTAAACCAGGCGAAGGAATTCCTTGCGGCAGCCAAGTCGCTCCTGGAACAGTGA
>JACQHO010000169.1 GCA_016198945.1 Nitrospirota bacterium
CCCTCGCCGAAGGTGATCAACGAAATCCACCAACTATCCCGGCTGCTGTTTTCCGTTCCATTGGGCTGATCTCCCCAAAGATGGCAGATCGAGTTGATGCAAAACGTGGAATTGAGAACGAGAAAGGCCCGTCCCACGCCGGCCAGGAGAAAGGAGCCGAGGGCGCCCATCCATCCTCCGTGAATCAAACCCGCCAGGGAGGGCAGCAGGAATCCCGTTGCAAGGATCGGGAGATAATATTTATTCTGCCAGACGACCAGGGCATCCTTTTTAAACTGCGCCTCGTATTTATCATCTCTGTAGGGATCCTTGAAGAACAGCCAACCGCAATGGCTGTACCAGAAGCCTCTCATGGCATTGTAAGGATCTTCTTCCTGATCCACTTTGGCATGATGTCGCACATGATCGGCCGACCATTTCAAGGCCGAGTTCTGGAAGGCCCACCCTCCCGCGATCAGAAGCGCGATTTTCACGGGATCCGTGCAGGTGAAACTCCGGTGCGAGATCATGCGATGGTAGCCGACCGTGATTCCGAGGCCGGTCACGACGTACAGGATGCCGAACAGAGCCCAGTCCATCCCGGTATAGCCGTAGGTGAGACCGAAAAGCGGGACACCGATCAGTGCGACCAGTACAACGATGCTGAACAGTGTGATGTTCACATAATCAATCGGTCTTGCAACGGTTTCTGTTCCGGTTGTTGCAACCGTTTCTGCGGGTCTTGCAAGTGTTTCTGTTCCGGAAAATGCTTGGTTCATTCATTGCTCCTTTCACGATCTCTCTATCCAGACACAAGAAACCGCCCTCCTGTACGAGAACGTATGAAGGGCGGTTGCTCAAATATCATATAACACTATATCAGGTTAGACGCCATGGGTCAAGCGTCAAGACGGATAGATTCTTTCAGAACCTGCCGTATTGCCAAAGCCGGACGGAATGAGGCATAATAAAGCCTCATTCAAGGAGGGATGAATCATGAAAAATCGAGCATGGGTTGCGGTTGTGATCTTTTCCGTTTTTGTGTTGGGAACGGGGACGGCGACTTGGGCCTGCAAATCAGCCGGGCCGAACAAGCATGTCGGAAACGTCATGGCGATCGATGCGAAGGCGAAGACGTTTACCATTCGGGATGCCGAAACGGATCACCCGATGACGTTTGAGGCGACCGACAAACTCCTCGCCGAACTCAAGGTCAACGACCGGGTGATGGTCGGCTTCAAAGAAGAAGCCGGCAAGATGATCGCTGTTGAAGTCCATTCATAGGCCTCGCCGCATGTCGTGGAGGTTCCATCGCTTACTGCCGGGGATCGCCGCGGCTTTTTTCCTTTTGCCGTTGTTTCCGCTGTTCAACGATACGGCCCGGGCCGTTCCTCAATTCGACGCCCGGTTCGGGGCGACGGTCATGCCGGGCCATGAGACGCATATGCAGCCTTCCTACGGAATGGCCTGCGGCGACTGTCATATCAATCCGACCGGCGGCGGGCTGCGCACCCAACACGGGCGGGAGGTGATGCTGGATTTTCTGCCGATGGTGAAAAAGGATCATGCCGAATTCGAGGAGATGATCTCCTGGAGCCGGAATGTCGCGATCGGCGGGGACTTTCGCTTCATGTACCTCCACTCCCAACCGGAGTCGACCGCCTCTTTGCAAAACGCGTTTTTCCCGATGCAGTCCGATCTCTATATCGCCGTCAGCCCGACGGATCAACTGACTCTCTATCTTCAGGACGGCCGCGGCGGGCCGAGGGAATATTTCGGATTGTTCCAAAAACTGCCCTACAACGCTTATTTCAAGTTCGGACGGTTCATTCCGCCTTACGGGCTCAGGCTGGACGACCATACGTCCTTCATACGCGAGAAACTTCAACTGGGCGCGTTGGATCAGGATGCGGGGGTCGAGGCCGGTTTTGTGAACGGTTATTTCTTCGGCCACGGGGCCGCGATCAACGGCAATCCCGGTTCGGAAACGGACGACAACGACAAGAAGGGATTTTCCGGCACGGCCGGATTTCGCTCCCCGTATCTTACGATGGGCGGATCATACTATGTCAATCATGGACTGGACGACGAGCGGACGTACGCCGGCGGGTATGCGATGGCGCATCTCGGACCGATTTCCTGGCTTGGAGAGTGGGACTTGGTTCGCGTCTCGGATCTGAACCTTGACACGAAGGCGACCGGCGGCGCGCTCTATCAGGAGATTAATTTCGCGCCGCTGGATGGAATCGTTCTGCAGCTCAAATATGACCGGTACGATCCGGATGATACCGTATCGGATAACGAGCTGCAGCGCGTGACGGCCGGGTTGGATCTCTACCCGGTTCCCTATACCGAGGTCCTGGTCCAGTATCGGAAAAACCTGGAAGACCCGGAGATCAGGAATGATCAGTGGCTGGTCATGATGCATCTATTTTTCTGATTCAGAAAGGCGGGGCGGCATGCCGATTTCACGAAGCTTCCACCTGTTCCGGGGTTTGACGATCGTTGTTATGTTGGCGGCCGGATGCGGGGGCGGCGGGGACGACGATCCTTCGTCGGGAGTGACGGCGGTGGAGATTTTGATCGTCCCGGGCGCCACGTTGCTGGGGCCGAATGCGTATGAGCCGAATCCCCTGACGGTGAACCTGGGAGGGACGGTGATCTGGAGGAACAACGACGAGGTCCCGCACACCGTGACCAGCGATCCGCCGGGCGGCGAATTGTCTTCGGGAAACATCGCTGCACTCGGCGGGACGTTTTCCCGCACCTTTATGACGGCGGGAACCTTCAATTACCATTGCGCCATTCCCAACCATGCTATGCAGGGAACGGTGATCGTTCAATAGACCGGTTTCAGCGGTACGATAGGAGAATGATACTCACATGATGAACGCGCGAAAATTTCTTTGGCCGGCGGTGATCACGGCAGTCTTCCTCGGGGCGGGGTTCGGGCGAACGGCCGAGACGCCTCCGGAGCCCTCTGCCTCATCGGTCGTGACGGTTAAGATTCATACGGATGCGTCTCAGCGGTGCGACAAGGCCTACGATCCGTCGGTCGTGACGATCAAGGCCGGAACGACGGTGGAATGGATCAATCTGGATTACGAGACCCATACCCTGGTCAGCAGCGAAGGAGGAGATCCCTGCAGGCAGAAGGAGCTTGCGCCGGAGGCCCGGGTGATCGATGTGGGACAGTTTCTCAGACAGGCGACCTACCGGAAGACGTTTACGAAGCCCGGGGAGTATCCGTATGCCTGTCACCTTCCGTTTCACCGCATGTCGGGCAAGATTATCGTCGTGCCGTGATGATTTTGTGATAATCGGGATTTATTCTTGAAGGCAACAGGAGGATCCCATGTTTGAGCTGACGGACAAGACGGTTTTGCATCTTCCTTCCCTCTCGCGATTCGTGAGGGACGGAATCTATTTTTCTATTGACGGGGACGCGCCCAACTGGATCGCGACCGACGGCCGGGGGGCCGGTATTCTGGATCTGATCGACGGGAAACGGCCGTTCGGCGAAGTCGTGCGCGAATACGCGGCGCTTCAACCGAAGCAGACCATGGACGGTGCCAAGGCTTGGCTGCATGTTCATTCTTTCATTCGTGAGGCGCTCCGTCATGGCATCATCGCCTCCGTACCCTTCCAACGGCCCCGGTACACCGGTCGGGCCGATTATCTGAAGCCGACGCGGCTCCGCGAATTCTGGTTTCATACGAATAATTCATGCAATCTGACCTGCGCGCATTGTCTTGTGGAGTCGCATCCCGGAGGGGACCCCGGTTTGACGACGGAACGTTTGAAATCCGTGATGGACGAAGTGTCGGAGCTGGGCGCCCATCGCTTTTATTTCACGGGCGGAGAACCGTTCGTCCGTCAGGATATTTTTGAATTGATCGAATACATCACGCTGGATAAAAAGGCCGAGTTGATCATACTGACCAATGCCACATTATTCCGCGGCGAACGTCTGGAGTTGTTAAAACGCCAAGATCGTGGGCGGCTGAAGCTGCAGGTCAGCCTGGACGGGTCCACGCCCGGGATTAACGATCCGATCCGCGGCAAGGGCACGTTCAGTCTGATTACAGAGGGATTAAAGACCGCAAGCGACCTCGGATTTGAAACGTCGCTCACGGCAGCCGTGACCGGGACAAACATCGGGGACATGGTGAACCTTCCGGCGCTGGCCCGATCCCTCGGCGCGAAATCGCTCCACCTGATGTGGCTGCATCGGCGGGGACGGGCGCTGGATCTGTTTAAAGAACGCTTCCCGACGCATGATCAGTTGCTTTATCTTGCGCGGGAGGTCAAGAAGCGTTCCGACACCCTGGGGATTACGTTCGATAATTATGAATCGTTAAAACTCCGCGTGAACGGCCGGCACGGCGTCAAGTTTGATTTAGGGAATGCCTGCTGGGACAGCCTCTGCCTCTATTCCGACGGCCATCTCTATCCCTCGGCCTCGTTCGCCGGATATTCGCCGCTGGACATGGGCGATGCGACGGCCCGTTCCGTAAAGGCCTTGTGGCTTGAAAGTCCGGTGGCCCGCCGGTTCCGCGCGGCCTCGGTCATCAACAAGTCCGGGGTTGACGGCGACGCCTACCGCTTCATCACCGGCGGCGGAGATATCGAACATAGCTATTTCTCATCCGAAAGCCGGAACGGAACCGGCGCCGGGACGATTCTGGGCGAGGACCCGTACTATCCGCTCTACCGCGAGATGATCCAGGACGTGATGCACGATCTGGCACGAAAGAAACGGGGAGGGTTCAATACCCGCTCCGGTTTTTCGGCGCCCGTGATCTATCATGCGATGGGTGAAGGAGGCATTGTCTGCGGCACGGAAGAGGAACGCATCGGCGATCCGGCCGTCAGCACGCTGCATTCGAACTGTGTATTGTCCTTCGACGTCGAGAAACCGCACAAGATCGTACAGGAATTCTACGGAAAGGCGGCCGAAAAACCTCAGGCCGAGTTATGCTGTCCGGTGAATTACGAAGCGGACGAGATCGGCCACATTCCGGCGGAAGTACTGCAGCGTTTTTACGGCTGCGGCTCGCCCATGACGCTGGGCGGGGTCCGGCTGGGCGAGGTGGTCGTAGATCTGGGCTCCGGCAGCGGGATCGATTGTTTCATCGCGGCCAAAAAGACAGGGCCGGAGGGCCGTGTGATCGGCGTCGACATGACGGATGAGATGCTGGCCGTCGCGAACCGGAACAAGCGGTTCGTTGCCGACAATCTCGGTTACGACGTGGTGGAATTCCGGAAAGGGTATCTTGAGCGGATCCCGGTCGAAGACCGGTCGGTCGATCTGATCACCTCAAACTGCGTCATCAATCTCTCGCCGGACAAGCCGGCCGTCTTCGCCGAGATGTGGCGTGTCTTGAAAGACCGCGGGCGGATCGTGATCTCGGACATCGTCACGGAAGAGCCGGTCCCGCCGGCCCTCCAGGCCGATGAGCGGCTCTGGGGCGAATGTCTCTCCGGGGCGTTGACGGAAGACGCGTTTCTATCGGGCCTGGAGCGGGCCGGTTTTTACGGTCTTGAAATTCTCAAGAAGATCTACTGGAAAGAGGTCGAGGGCTATCGCTTCTACTCCGTCACGGCGCGGGGTTACAAATACGAAAAGAAAGAAGGCTGCATCTATATCGGCCAGCGGGCGATCTATCGCGGACCGTTTACGGCCGTGATGGATGAAGAAGGCCATCTCTTTCCGCGGAACGAGTCAGTCGAGGTCTGCACTGACACGGCGTCCAAGCTGAGTGCGGACCCGTACGCGGCCCATTTTACGGTGATCGAGCCGGATCAGGAGATCATCAAAACGGAGCAGACGGTGGCAGGCGGCGAGAAGAACGCCTGCGGGCCGGGGTGTTGTTAGAAACGTGAGGCGTAAGGAGTGAGGAGTGAGGAGTGAAAAGGCCCTCTTCGCAGACGGTAAAATTTATCGCGCTGGTGGTCTTTGTGGCGCTCAGCGCGGCTTTCTTCCAAATGGCCGACCTGGGCCGGTACGTTAAGCCCGAGGCGATCCGCGCCGCAATCCAATCGGTCGGACCCCTTGCGCCGGTTCTCTATCTCCTGATCTACAGCATCGCGCCGGTCTTTTTCGTTCCGGGATGGATCATCACAATCGGCGGCGGCCTCGCCTTCGGCGCGGTCTGGGGAACCGTCCTGACCGTGATCGGCGCGACAATTGGTGCGACGCTCGCTTTTTTCGTGGCCCGAACCATGGGCCGCGACTTCGTTGCACGCGTGCTTAAGGAAAAGTTCAAAACACTCAACACAATCGACGAGCAGGCCGCAACGCACGGTTTTCAGGTGATCTTCTTCCTCCGACTCATTCCGCTCGTTCCGTTCAACGTCCTCGATTATGTCGCCGGCATTTCGAAGATCGGCACGCGGGATTACATTCTGGCAACCTTTCTGGGGATCATCCCGGGAACCTTCGCCTATGTCTATCTCGGCAGCGCACTCACCAACATTTATTCCTGGAAATTTGCGCTTGGGATCGGGCTGTTGGTTTTGCTGGCCGTCATTCCCTTGCTCTATAAACGATGGAAGGGACAGCGCAGTCCTCTTGTCCGTTGAATCTCGGCTGAGGATCATGCGAGAATGCAGGCTGTCGTCAATGACGACGATGTTCGCTTCAAATCGTTGCCATCCCTTCCTTGACCTCTTCCCCATCGTATGATATCGTAATCCCGCTTTTCTAACGGTGGAAGCAAGTCTGCAGACAACACGGAGGATTCATCCGAGATGAAACGGAGGAAGATCACGATCATCGGCGCCGGCAATGTCGGCGGGACGACGGCCCAGCGGCTGGTAGAGAAGGAGTTGGCGGAAGAGCTGGTACTGCTCGACATCGCCAAAGATGTCGCTGTGGGCAAGGCCCTCGATCTGGCCCAATCGGCCCCGATCTACGGCTATGACACGCAGATCCGCGGGACGGACAACTACGCCGAGACGGAAGGATCCGATCTGGTCGTCATCACCTCCGGCGTGCCTCGGAAGCCGGGGATGAGTCGTGATGATCTTCTGTCCACCAACGCAAAGATCGTCAAAAGCGTTGCGGAGCAGGTGGCCGCCCGCTCACCGGAGGCCATGGTCATCGTTGTTTCCAATCCGCTGGACGCGATGACCTATGTGACCTACAAGGTGACCCGGTTCCCGAGGGAGCGGGTGATCGGCATGGCTGGCGTTCTGGATTCGGCGCGCATGGCGACCTTCATTGCACAGGAGCTTCGCGTTTCGATCCAGGCCGTCCGGGCGATCGTGATGGGCGGACATGGGGACAGCATGATTCCGCTTCCCCGGTACACGACGGTGGGCGGGGTGTCCGTGACGGAATTGATATCGAAAGACCGGCTGGATGCGATCGTTCGACGGACCCGGGACGGGGGGGCCGAGATCGTCAAACTGCTGAAGACAGGCAGCGCTTATTATGCCCCTTCCGCGGCGATTGTCGAAATGGCCGAGTCGATCTTGAAAGACAAGAAGAAAATCCTTCCCTGTGCAGCCCTTTGCAAAGGCGAATACGGAATTCAAGACCTGTTCGTGGGAGTGCCGGCCCGGCTGGGAAACGGCGGGATGGAGGCGATCGAGGAATTTCACCTCACCTCTGAAGAGACGGCGGGATTAAGAAAGTCGGCCGATGCCGTAAGAGAACTCTGCGCGGTCGTGGACCGGATGATCTAAATCGGATGAAGTTCGATGTTGACTAAGCGGGTATGCGGGCTTAAAATATTCTTCAGCTATGAGAACTCTCGATACCAGGCGAATCGGCACCGAGGCGATCCTTGATTCATTGAACGACGGCGTCGTCACGATCGGGTTGGACAAACGGATCAAGTATCTGAACAAAGCCGCCGAGCGGCTGCTCGGATACTCGAAGAAAGAAGCCCGGGAGATGCCCTGCGCGGAGGTCGTTCGGTGCGCCGCCTGCGACCATGAATGCCTTCTTGAACAAACCTTGTCGTCCAGCCAGAACATTCAGGACTACCAGACGGTCTTGCGAAATAAAGGCGGAAAGCTGATTAATGTCAGCACGAACACCGCCCTGATCAAAGACAAGCGCGGCCGGGTCATCGGCGGCGTGGAGATTATCCGGGACCGTTCTCAAATCGAGGCCTTGAACGAGGCCCTGCGTGGAAAATACTCGTTTGAGAACATCATCGGAAAGAATCACCGGATGCAGAGCGTTTATACCCTCTTGCCGGAAATGGCCCGGAGCGAGTCCAGCCTCTTGCTCGAAGGGGAACTCGGTACGGGGAAGGAGTTATTGGCCCATGCCCTCCATGAGAACAGCGGGCGTCGTGAAAAGCCGTTTGTCAAGATCCATTGCGGCGGTTTGACCGATCTGATGCTGGCCTGTGAACTCTTCGGTTACGTCAAGGGAGCTTTTACCGGCGCCGTCTCGGATCAAGTCGGTCGTCTGGAGTTGGCGGATGGGGGGACGCTCTTCCTGGACGAAATCGGCTATATGAGCCCGGCCGCCCAACTCAAGCTGCTTCGATTTCTGAAGGAAAAACGGTTTGAACGGGTGGGGGACACCCGGCAGATTCGGGCGGACGTTTGGGTGATCGCAGCCACGCATCGCGATCTCAGCGTCGCCGTTGAGCGGGCGGAGTTTCTCGCCGAGTTGTATGATCAACTGAAGACGGTTCCGGTCGTTTTGCCGCCGCTCCGTGACCGCCGCGACGATATCCCTCTTCTGGTTCAGCACTTCCTCAAGCGCTTTAACAGCCTCATGGAGAAGAAGATCAAGTCGGTCGCGCCGGCCGCGCTGGAAATACTGCTGAATTACGATTATCCGGAAAACATTCAGGAACTCGAAAACATCGTGGAGCATGCCGTGGTCTTATGCCAGGGGAGCACCCTGATGCCCTCGCATTTGCCCAAGGACATCTTCGACGTCAAGGACGATTTCGTGGATCTGGCCATCAAGCAGGACGATCCGATCAAGACGCTGGAGCGGCAACTGGTCCTCAAGGTTCTGTCGCAGACCGACTGGAACTATCAAGAAGCCGCGAGTCGTCTTAAAGTCAGCCGCACGACCTTATGGAGAAAGATGAAGGAGTTTGGGATCAGTCATCCCAGGTTAAGATCCTCCCGTGTATAGTAACTCCATGTAAAAAAAGGCGAAATTCTGTCGCTTTCTCACCGGCCCTCCCTTTTAACCGACCTTGACACGCCATGATCGCTCGTTCCAAGGCCGAGATTGTTCGGGGAGGGCCAATTTTTACCTTGACAACCTTCCTGAAAATGAGTAAATTATTCATATATGAAACATCATATTTCAATATTGAAAAGACAGGGCGGAACAGCTATGAAATGCCCGCGCTGCGCGAGTTACATGGTTAATGAACCCTTTGAGGATCTCAGAGACGACACGGGCGCGCTTTATTTTTATGGTTGGCGATGCCTCGGCTGCGGTGAAATCATTGATCCCGTGATCTTGGCCAATCGAAGGAATAAGCCCGCCCCCATTGAGAGTAAAACGCGAAAGCGGCTTATATTTCGCTAACCCTCCGCTGAAGAAGCCCCGCCTTTTCCAGACTGTCGGTCACGCCCCATGGATTCGTGAGATAAAAACAGCCGTGGAGTTTCTGAGGATTGATGCGGATATTTGAGTTGACAATTTGAAAGCGAGAGGTGTATTTTAGAAAAGTTTTCAAAGCATTAAGTGCCGGGTGGCTTTGTCCTAAAGCGGATTGAAATTTTATGATCAAAACGTTCACAATAAAGGAGGAATTATGGCAGGCGCCGACTTTTTTGAGTTGATTATTCGATGGATACACTTTTTGGCCGGAATAACCTGGATCGGTCTGCTTTACTTTTTCAACCTGGTCAACGTAAACTTTATGAAGAGTCTTGACGCCGGGACGAAAGGAAAGGTCGTGCCGCAATTGATGCCGAATGCCTTATGGTGGTTTCGCTGGGGCGCGGTGGCCACGGTCCTTGCCGGCCTGCTCCTCGCCATGATGAATTGGCCCGGAAACGGTTCCTGGCAGTTGTCGATGGGAATCGGGGGGACGTTGGGGATCATCATGTTCCTCAACGTCTGGCTGATCATCTGGCCGAACCAAAAGCGCATTATTCAAATGACGGCCGAAGCGGCGGCCAAACAACAAGCCCCGTCCCCGGAGATGGCCGTGATGGCGAGAAAGGCCTACCTGGCTTCCCGGACCAATTTTTATCTTTCGATCCCGATGCTTTTCTTTATGGCATCGGCCAGTCATTTTCAATGGTTCTAAGGTTCTAAGCGGATTGCGGTCGGATTGGATTCGCAACCCGTTCTCCGGACGGTTCTTCTTTTGAGAACGTCGTTCGATGGCGGACAGCCGGTTTGTGCGGGAGAAGGAACGTGAGGCAACAGATTCTGCTCAAGAATGCAACGATGGGGACGGTGGATATCCATGCCTACCGGAAGGACGGCGGCTATCAGGCGTTGGAAAAAGTTCTCCGGCAAAACAAACCGCTTGAGGTGATTGAGGAGATCAAGCAATCCGGCCTGCGGGGACGGGGCGGCGCCGGTTTTCCGACCGGCAAAAAGTGGGAAATGGTCGCGACCCATCGGGAATCGGAACGCTATCTCGTTTGCAATGCCGGGGAACACGAGCCGGGAACGTATAAAGATCGTCACCTTCTTCGGCATAATCCCCACCAACTGGTGGAGGGAATCGCCATCGGTGCTTTTGCCGTCGGCGCGCGAGAATCGTTTATCTTTACGAACGGGGCGTTTGCGGAAGAAATTGAGTTGGTCAGGCGGGCGATCCAGGATGCGCGCCAACTCGGTTTCCTCGGGACGGATATCTTGGGAACCGGTTTTTCCTGCGATATTCAGATTTTTATCGGACCGGATACCTATGTGGCCGGGGAAGAGACCGCGTTGCTGGAAGCCATGCAGGGACGCGACGCCAAGCCCAAGCACAAACCCCCTTTTTACCCCACCGTCTATGGACTGTACGGAAAACCCACCGTGGTCAATAACGTCGAAACATTGTCGAATATTCCGCACATTCTCTCCCATGGGATGGAATGGTTTCGATCGTTTGGGACCAAGACCTGTCCCGGGATGATGCTCTTTTCCATCAGCGGTGATGTCAACCGTCCCGGCGTGTATGAGCTTCCCCTCGGAATCCCTTTGCGGAGACTGATCGATGACTACGGCGGCGGGGTCAAGGACGGACGGGCGCTCAAGGCGGTTTATCCGGGGGGGCCGTCCCAGGCCTTTCTGATGCCGAAGGACCTGGACGTTCCGATGGATTTCGACTCGCTCAAGTCCGTCGGGTCCGGCCTGGGATCCGCGGGCGTCATCGTTTTGGATGACACCCGCTGCATGGTTGAGCAGACCATGAAATTTTGTAATTTTTTCAAAGAGGAAAGCTGCGGACAATGCCCTCCCTGCAAGATGGGAAGCCGATACCTACACCAGATTCTCGAAAAGATTGAGGCCGGGCACGGAAAACCCGAAGATCTCCGGACACTTCAACAGCTCAGCGGTTTCGTGAAGGGTCGCGGGGATTGCACCGTGATCACCGGGGCCGCCGTGGCGGTGGAATGCAGCCTGCGTCATTTTCCGGACGAGTTTGAATCCCATATTCAAGAACATCATTGCACGATGAAGGTCGCGTCTTAACGAGGCGGCACTGGCTGGAATCGTTTTATGCCCACGGTTATTTTTCATCCATCCGGAAAAAGCGGGGATGTTCCCGAGAAAAAATCGGTGCTGGAGGCGGCCGAACTTTTAGGGGTGGAATTGGCGCATGAATGCGGAGGTTTTGCAACCTGCAGCACGTGTCGCGTGGTTGTTGAAGCGGGACGCGAGAACTTATCCGAAATTGAGTTTGATGAAGAGAACATGTTGGAAGTGGCCGAGTTACTTCCACCGCATCGGTTGTCCTGCCAGGCCAAGATCTTGGGCAACGTGACCGTTCGGATTCCGGGAGAGGCGGAGAAGCCGGTGCCAATGAAACGAGAGAGCGATGAAAGCCGAATCTAAGGCGCAGCAACTGCAAGAAGTGATTGAACATCTCCTGCTGTTGGTTGGAGAAGACCCCTCCCGTGACGGGTTGATGAAAACGCCGGAACGGGTCGCGAAGATGTTTAATTTTTTAACCAAGGGATACACACAGGACATTGACGAAGTTTTGAACGGGGCCCTCTTCCCCATCAAATATGATGAGATGGTGATCGTCAAGGACATCGACTTCTTCAGCCTGTGCGAACATCACCTCGTTCCATTTTTCGGCAAGTGTCATATCGCTTATCTTCCAGACAAGCAAGTCATCGGCCTGAGCAAGCTTCCCCGGATCGTTGAGATTTTCAGTCGTCGGCTTCAGGTTCAGGAGCGACTGACGCAGCAGATTGCCGAGACCCTTCAGGAGAAAATCAAGCCCCAGGGCGTGGCGGTCGTGATGGAGGCCCAGCATCTCTGCATGATGATGCGGGGGGTGGAAAAACAAAACGCGACGGCGATCACCAGCGCGATGCTGGGCGGATTCCGGACGCGTCGTGAGACGCGTGAAGAATTTCTCGAGCTGATCAAACGGAGCCCGGTTCAAAAGGGCTCACCGGCGTGCGGTCATGATGGCGATGATTGATGGAACCGGATGACGGGGTCAAAAAGCGGAAGAATAAACGCGTCCTGATCATGCAGGACCTGGCGATCGATGGAAAACCCATGGGGCAGGCCATCGATCTGAGTATCGAGGGGATGTATATTTCGACCCGCGTCCGGTTTGCCCAAAACGCCGTCCTCACGCTTCGATTTGAGATTGAACGCCACCCCATTGAGACCCAGGCCAGGGTGATGTACCGGCACGAAGGCATCGGGATGGGGGTTCGGTTCCTTTCACTGAAACCGGAAGATGCCGAGCAGATCCGAGCGCATATCGAGGCGGTTTCGACGACAAGGCATGTCCAGCCGAAGACAAAACGAAAACGGATCCTGATCATCGACGACACCAATTTTTACCAGACGGTGTACCAAAACCGGCTGCTCTCGGAAGGGTTTGCGGTTCTGATCGCCCGAAACGGCATGGAAGGGTTGAAGATCCTGATGAAAGAGAAACCCGATCTGATTCTCCTGGACCTGATTATGGAGGGAATGGACGGGTACA
Source organism: Nitrospirota bacterium (assembly GCA_016198945.1). Classification (GTDB taxonomy): domain Bacteria; phylum Nitrospirota; class Nitrospiria; order JACQBZ01; family JACQBZ01; genus JACQFA01. The sequence goes on from JACQHO010000169.1 coordinate 13,098, forward strand.
AAGTGCTGCAGATCATCAAATCCGAGCCGGATCTTAAAGACATTCCGGTCGTGGTCTTTTCCGTGCGCGGAACGACGCAGGAGGTGAGTCGCGCCATTGCCATGGGCGCGGCCGATTATCTCGTGAAGGCGACGACCACCCCGCACCAGGTGATGGAAAAAATTAAAAAGGTGTTTCGTTCCGGCCCGTCGGTTTCCGAAAGCCGCCCCTGATTTTCCGCGGCTTGACTGTCAGCGAATACCGCCCAGATGGTTCTGAATTCCGGTCAGGATGAACTGTATCGCAAGCGAGGCCAGAACGATGCCGAGAATCCGGGTCAAGATCCGCATTCCGGTTTCTTTGAAGAGGGCGACGACCCGGGTCGAGCTTCGGAGGATCAGGTAGACCAGCGCGGCGTTGATCCCGATGGCCGCAATTAAGGCGCCCATCATGCCGACCGTTCCGGCCTGGGCCGTCAGAACGATCACAGTCGAGATGGCGCCCGGTCCGCTCAACATCGGCATGGCCAGGGGGATGATGGCGACGTCTTCCTTGGCCAGGTTTTCCTGATCTTCTTCGGGGGTATGGCGGGTGCGGAGGTTCTTGGCCTCCACCATGTCCATCGCAATCTTAAGGAGAATCAGTCCGCCGGCAATCCGGAAGGCGTCGATGGTAATCCCGAAGAATTGGAAGATGCGGTTTCCGAGCAGCGCGAAGACGGTCAGGATCATAAAGACCGAGACCGCGGCTTTTTGGGCCATTCGCACCCGCTCCGCAGGGGTGTTGCGCGGGGTGATTGAAAGAAACATCGGCGTGTTCCCGATCGCGTCCACAATTGCAAACAGGGATACAAACGCCGTGATGAGGAAGGGGAAGATGGAAGACATGAGTCGATCCTGTGTTTGCCGTACTTTAATCCATCCGGGGTTCCATTGCAAGCCTGATCCGTTTCAAGTATAATGCTGTGACTTCATCCTAAGGACGGGAGAGCGGTGATGAAACGACTGGAGCATTTGTTCGAATCATTTTTGTGGCGGAGCCGGTTCATCGTGATCCTGGCTGTCGTCGCAAGCCTGATCGCGGCGGTGATTCTTTTCTTGATCGCCACGGCGGATGTCCTGACCCTGGTCGGAAAGTCCGTCCAATATGCAACGGCCGAGGGCCCTCGGACGACCGAGACCTATGAATTGTTTCACAACGACGTGGTCGGGCATGTGATCGGGGCCATCGATGATTACCTTCTGGCCACGGTTCTCCTCATCTTCTCCCTGGGCCTGTACGAGTTGTTCGTCAGCAAGATCGACCAGGCGGAGGAAGACATCCACCAAAGTTCCCGCATTCTCCTGATCAAAAACCTGGATGATTTAAAAGACCGCCTGGCCAAGGTGGTTTTGATGATCCTGATCGTCACCTTCTTTAAAAACGTCATCCACACCACGTTTGAGAATCCACTCAATATTCTCTATTTGGGCGGCGGCATCCTTTTTGTGGCGTTGGCCCTCTATTTTAGCCACCATTCAGGGGCCAAAGAGGAGAAATAGTCGCGGTTCCTGAGGAATATTACGCTTAACGCTTGGGGAGAGGGAAGGTGGAATTTTTTACTTGACACAGGTTGAATTGTGGCGTAGACTTCCGACCTATTTTAAAGCGCAGGTATCGGGGTTGGAGTCATGAAGGGGTCTTCCTCATAGGAGTTCTCAAAGTCCTCTCAAGATACGACTGCCGTTTTAATCAACCGAGAGCCTTGGATTAAACCAATTCGGCTGGAAGTTTTTTCGTGGAGCGGAACTAACAAGCATTGAATGGATTTTTCTTTCAAAGGACAAAGCGGAGGGAAATTCCCCCTGCTCTTAACAGGAAAGGAGAGAATCATATGAGAGGGTTTATCGCAGCGTTTGTACTGGCCGTCGCGGTCAGTGTCATCGGCGCCCCCGTGGTTTCGGCATACGAGGAAGCGCCGGTCGCGGATGGCGGGACCATTACGGGAAAGGTGACATTTAAAGGGGCGGTGCCTGCGCCCAAGTTGCACGCTTTCGCAAAATTCCCCAACGCGGGATTCTGTGAAAAGGCCGATTCAGACGGCAAGGGCAATCGAGTCGTGCAGCAGGTCAACGTCAAGGGCGGGGCTCTCTCCGACGTGGTGGTTTACATCGAAGAGATCGCGAAAGGAAAACCGTTCAAATTCGAAGGCACGGACGTCGATACGGACATCTGCCGATTTGTTGTAAAAGGCGGTCCTTCCAAGCTCACCGGGGTCGTGGTCAAGAAAGCCGAGATGCGGGTTTTGAACAACGACGCCGATCCGAGCGACCCCAAGGCCGCAACGGGAGTGTTGCACAATCCCCATGCCTATGAGATTGCCGGCGCCAGCAGCAATACGATCTTTAACCTGCCCCTTCCTGAAAAAGGGCAGACGATCAAGAAGCCGGTGGTGCTTCGGAAGAAAGACAGTTCGATGAAGATCGAGTGCGATCAACACAACTACATGCAGGTCTTTTTCCAACCGATCGATAATCCGTATTATGCCATTGTTGGTGAGGACGGTGCTTTCACGATTGATGGCGTTCCCGCGGGAACCTATGAGTTGCATGCCTTTCATCCAATTCTGGGCGTGCAGGAAGCCACGGTGACGGTTGCAGCTAAGGGCAAGGCGACGGCCGATTTTGCCTTTGCGGCGAAGTAATATCGTTCTGAATCGAACCGGGTGTTAAAGGATTCTGACGGTCGCATCGCTTGTGCGGTGCGACCGTTTTTTTGAGCGGAAACCGCCTTGACAGCCATCAGGCACAATGATACGATGGTTTTGCATTCGTGAGACGCGTGGGGCTGTAGCTCAGTTGGGAGAGTGCCAGACTGGCAGTCTGGAGGTCGGGGGTTCGATCCCCCCCAGCTCCACCAAGTTTCAATGCCTTCCTTGACGAATCCGTTTTAAGGTCTTCGGCTACGAACGGCATACGATTGGACAGCGAGGGGTTGTTCTAAAGCTCTGATCGGTTAGGATCAGGGCTTTTTTGTGAAGGCAGACTCAGGATTGGCCGGGGCTGCCACGGGAATGGAGAGGTGAATGCCTGCGTTGGTGGTGGTGGGTACCCAGTGGGGCGATGAAGGAAAAGGGAAGATCGTGGATCTGCTCTCGGAGCAGGCCGACGGCGTGGTGCGCTATCAGGGCGGACACAATGCGGGCCACACCGTCGTATTGGGGCAAGAAACATTTGTCCTTCATCTGATCCCCTCCGGAATTCTGCATCCGGGAAAGCTCTGCGTCATCGGCAACGGGGTTGTGGTCGATCCCGCGGCGCTTCTGGAAGAAGCCGGCCATCTGGAACAACGGGGTGTTTCGGTGCGCGGCCGTCTGCATGTCAGCAGCAACGCCCATCTGATCATGCCGTATCACAAGGCGATCGAAAAAGAGAGCGAACGGCTCAAAGGGGCCCGCCGAATCGGTACGACGGGCCGTGGCATCGGACCGGCCTATGTGGATAAAATGGCCCGCATCGGAATCCGTGTCGGCGACTTGTTGGACCACGACCTTTTCAGGGAAAAACTGACGGCCAACCTGGCCGAAATGAATTATCTTCTTGATCAGCTCTACAAAGTGGAGCGATTTGATTTGGAGAAGGTTTATCGTGAATACCTTGGATATGCCGAACAACTGGAGGGGTATATTTCGGACACGGCCCCGATCATTAATCAATGGCTTGATGAAGATAAACGGATTTTGTTCGAGGGCGCACAAGGCACTCATCTCGATGTGGATCATGGGACCTATCCCTTTGTGACCTCTTCCAATGCCACCGCCGGCGGGGCCTGCACCGGAACCGGGGTGGGCCCGACGCGTATCACGGCCGCGGTCGGTGTGGTGAAGGCCTACACCACCCGGGTGGGCAGCGGACCCTTTCCCAGCGAGTTGAAAGATCAGGTGGGCGTCCAGCTTCAGGAGCGGGGCCACGAATTTGGAGCGACTACCGGCCGGCCTCGACGCTGCGGATGGTTCGACGCGGTCCTGGTCCGTTATGCGGTGCGGATCAATGGACTCGCCGGGGTCGCTGTGACAAAACTGGATGTGTTGGACGGCTGTGATGAGATCAAGATCTGCGTCGGTTATCGGTGCCGGGGAAAAACGTTGCAGGAGATTCCATCCGGCCTGACGGCTCAGGAAGCCTGTGAACCGATCTATGAAACGATGGAAGGCTGGCGTTCTGCGACGACCGGCATGAAGAGTTATGAGCAGCTGCCGGTCCGGGCCAAGAACTATCTCTCCCGGATCGAGGAACTGATGGGATGTCGAGTCTTCCTGATCTCCACCGGCACGAGACGAGAAGAGGCCGTCCGGCTGAAGGATCCGTACACCTTCCGGCCTCAAAGCCGTTGACATGCATTCCATCGTCTGTTAAGATTTTTCCCTTATTTGAGAGGAAGGGCGGCCATCCGTCTTTGCACGGGCTGCCGCCCGGATTCCCGGAAATAATTTAGAGCCGCTAGCTCAGCTGGTAGAGCTCCGCCCTTTTTAGGCGGGTGTCCCGGGTTCGAATCCCGGGCGGCTCAGAACTTTTGTGCGTGGCTAAAACTGCTGGTTTTGTCAGGCTGTTTAAAAAGATCCAGATGCGAGGCCGCAGGGACCGAGGAAACCGGAGCGTACTGAGCTGGTACGTGAGGATTTCCGAGGGACCGAGAACGAAGCAGATGGACTTTTTCAGCAGCCTGTTTGTCCCCATCGTCTAGCCCGGCCTAGGAC
>JACQHO010000176.1 GCA_016198945.1 Nitrospirota bacterium
CTATTCTGGGCAGGATGCATCCTGCCCCTACGGAAATATGGAACGAATATTAATCATTAAATTGGGCGCCGTGGGCGACGTCATTCATGCCCTCCCGGTGCTGGAGACATTGCGGGCCTGTTTCCCCGACGCGCATATCGGCTGGGCCGTGGAAGAGGCCGCCGCGCCGATTTTGGATGGGAATCCGGCTCTGAGCGAGTTAATTCGGCTGGAGCGGAAGAAATTACGGGGCATGTCGGGGCTGGTTTATTTCCGACGGTGGCTTCAATCGCTCCGCGAAAGGCGGTTCGACGCGGTTCTGGATCCGCACAATCTCTTCAAAACCGGTTTGATCGCCTTTGCAAGCGGCGCGTCCGTGCGCGTCGGCTTTGGAAAAATCAGGGAAGGGAATTTCCTTTTCATGAACCGGTGGATCCGGCCCGCGGTCCGTTATCGGCATGCCGTCGAAAAATATCTCGGCCTGCTCGAGCCGCTCGGGATTCAAGAGCAGCAGTGGGCGGTTCGCTTTCCGCTGGTCTGGAGTTCGCGGGACGAAGATTGGATTGACCGGTTTTGGACGCAAGAGGGATTCGGCCGGGGCGGTTCGAAGCAAGAAACGGTCGTGGCCGTCAACCCCGGCGCCAACTGGCCCAGCAAGCGGTGGATGCCGGAGCGCTACGGGCAGGTGGCGGACCGGCTGGCGAAAGAGCATGGGAGCCGGATTCTGATTTTATGGGGGCCCGGCGAACAGCCGCTTGCGGAGCGCATTGCCCGGTCGATGCGTGAACCATCCGTGGTTGCTCCGGAGACCGATCTGAAGCGATTGACGGCGCTGATGAAGCGTTGCCGGCTTTTGATCACCGGCGATACCGGACCGCTCCATATCGCCGCGGCCCTCGGCATTCAAACGGTGTCGCTGTTCGGGCCGTCGGATCCGACACGGAACGGACCCTACGGTCGGGGCCACGCAATTGTCCGATCGCCCGTTCCTCCGGCAACGCACTGGCAGAAAAAAGAGATCGGGGATCATTGGTTGAAGGCGATCCCGGTCGAGGCCGTGGCCGAGGCGGCGATGAAACAATTGGAATTGTAGGGGCGCCATGCATGGCGCCCTGATCTGGGCAGGATACATCCTGCCCCTACGGGTCATTTATGTTGCGCATCTTACATCTCGATACCGAACGCACCTGGCGGGGGGGCGAGGCGCAGCTTCTCCATCTCGCAGAGGGGTTGGCGCGGCGAGGCCATTTCTGTATCGTGGCCGGGCAGCCGGGCAGTCCGCTGTTGAAGCGGGCGGCCGAAAAGGGGTTGAAGACCGAGGCCGTGGCGATGCCGTCCGAATGGAGTCTGTCCGCCGTCCGTACGCTCGCGCGGATTTTGAAACGGGAGCGGATTGAGGTGATTCATATGCATGCCTCCCACGCCTGCACGCTGGGGGGTTGGGCCGCGCGATTGGCCGGGACGCCGGTCCGGATCATCTCGCGGCGGGTTGACTTTCCGGTCAAGTCCAATCTCTTTCGAAAGTTGAAATACCAGTGGGGGGTGGACCGCATTCTGGCGATCTCGGAGGGGGTGCGAAACGTCCTGATCGGGGACGGCTTGGATCCGGCCCGCATCACCGTGATCCATAGCGGAATCGATCCGGGCCCGTTTGATCCGACCTTTCCCGCGGGCGAGGCACGGCGGGAGTTCGGGATTCCGAAGCGATCGCCCGTCATCGGGTGCGTGGCCCATTTTGCGGACCACAAGGGCCACCGCTATTTGATCGAGGCCGCGGCCCGTGTGGCGGCCACCGTCCCGGATGCCTGTTTTCTGCTGGTCGGCGACGGCGAGCTTCGGCCCCGGATCGAACGACAAATCAAGGAACTGAACCTCGAGAAGCGCGTGATATTAACCGGATTCCGAGACGACATTCCGCGGCTGCTGGCCGCGATGGATATCGTCGTCCTGCCCTCGCATCTGGAGGGCCTCGGAACGTCCTTGCTGGATGCGATGGCGATGGCCCGGCCGGTCGTCGCGACGCGCGTGGGCGGGATCCCGGAGATGGTTGAGGACGGCGTCAACGGACGGCTTGTTCCGCCGCGCGATCCGGATGCGCTGGCCGGGGCGTTGATTGATCTGATACGCCGTCCGGACGAACGGAAGCGGATGGGGGCAGCCGGGCGGGCCCGGATGCTGAAACTGTTTTCGGCCGAGGCGATGGTGGAACAAACGGAGGGGGTCTATCATCGGGTTCTTGAACGGAAGGGTTATGGCCGTCCGTGAAGATCGCGATGCTCACAAAGCATTTTAATTTCCGAAACGGGACCAGCCGCGTGATTTATGAAGTCTCGACGCGGCTGGCGGCCCGCGGCCACGAGGTGCATATCTTCTGCAACCGACAACCGTCTTCCTACGCCGACGGACCGGTCCTTCATCATCTGTCGGTGCTTCCGCTGGGGTCCTGGGCCAGGGTCTGGAGCTTCAACGCGGGCTGTTCCTTCCGGATGCGACGGGGACGGTTCGATATTGTCCACGGACACGAAAACACGACGGAACAGGATGTCGTGACGGTCCACAATTTCCGCACGGCGCATCTCATCGCGAGGGGGCTTCCGCTTTCACGATGGGACCCGCATCTCTGGATCGAACGGCGGCAGTTTGGAAGCCGGCGTCTGAAACGGGTGATCACGCTGTCCGAGATGGTGAAGCGGGATGCTCACCGCCATTTTGGAATCCCGCTCGACCGGATCGTCGTCATTCCGAGCGGGGTGGACACCGCCCGGTTTCATCCCGGACTGCGGCCGGCTCATCGGGTCCGCGTCCGCCGAGAGATGGGACTTTCGGATGACGAACTGGCGGTCCTCTTTGTCGCATCGGGCAACTTCATCAAGCGCGGTCTTTTGAATCTCTTCTCGTCCGTTCAACGCCGCCCCCTCCCCCGTTTAAAGATCGTGATCATCGGCGGCGACCGGCTGGACCCGTATCGGACCCGCGCCCAAGAGATGGGCATCGGGGACCGGATCCTTTTTTTACCCTTTGCACCCCGGATCGAGGAGCTGCATGCCGGCGCGGACGGTCTGATCTTTCCGTCGTATTACGAAACCTTCGGCATTGTGCCGCTGGAGGCGATGGCGTCCGGTCTGCCCGTCCTCGTCACGGCCCAATGCGGCGTGAGCGAGCTGATCACGGACGGCCGTGACGGACTGATCTTAAAGCATTCCGAGGATATCGAGGGGATGGCCGTGGCGCTTGCCGCCCTCGAAGATCCGGCCGTTCGGGAGCGGATGGGACGGGCGGCGCGGGCGACGGCGGAACGGCATACCTGGGACGCGGCCGCGGAGAAGACGATGCAGGTGTACGAAGCCATCCGGACGGAGCGGGACGGATGATGTCCGAATCGGGAGGCTCGATGCCGAAGCTTAAAATCATTCATCTTCTTGCGAGCCATAAATGGACCGGCCCGGCCGAAGGGGTCGTGACGCTCTGTCGCGATTTAAAAGGCCGGGGGCATGACGTCCGTCTTTTCTGCGCGCCCAATCCCCGGCGGCTTCTGGCCGATCAGGCCGTTCAGCGC